>JAXHTB010000522.1:0-2236 GCA_034190185.1 Spirochaetota bacterium
AATAATTTTTTTCAATTAATGACAGGATCTTTTGTGAGTCATGAAAAAAAGGTTTTCTGCCAAACACTACATCTAAAATTACATCAGTATCTATAAATATTTTTTCTTTCATAAAAACTTGTTATTTAATGCGTCTTTTAGTAGCTTTTGGTCAGATTTCATTAACGAAATTCTGGCTATTCCGGATAATTCCTTAGTAATAGGAGGAATACTTTCAATTTGATTTTCAGAAACGGAAGATAATGATTTAAAATAAAATTCTACTAATTTCGACAAACTAATATTATTTTTTTTTGCATACTGCTTTGCTGCCTCAATTATATTATTATCCATGGTAAGTGTTAGTTTTGTCTTCATATCAATACCTCCGTCTTGTACACGTAACAATATATACAAAAGACACGTGTTGTGTCAAATCTTTTATATTAACTGTTGGATTTTGTATTATATTATCTATTATCAAAACAAGTTTCAAAAACTTATAACGAACCTGTCGAAAAATCCATTTTAAGAAATGTTCCTTGTTTTTGATTTGATTATCATTTTCTTGGAGATAATATTAAAGTATTTCACTTTGGACACTCTATCATCAGTAAATGAAAACAAAACATTTTCCAATGCTTGTTGTTATCCATCTTCCATCGTTCCGAAATCCATATTCTGTGAATCCATTTTCTCCCACATTTCCTACAGGATACCTCAATTGTTTACGATCTCATCCATTCAATTACAGCTTTATTAAGTTCAGCCTTTAAGCCTTGAATAGATTCTGTCCAGTTTCAGACAACACCTTCCGAATTTCTTTGATTACTATGTCAAGTTTTAGTTGACTTATTTCTATTGATTTATTTATATTTATGTGGATTCTCATTTCGTTCACAAAAGACTCTTGCATTAGTTTTAATTTTTTTGCAATTGCCTTCTATACACAAAATGTCAAAGATAATATACGGTATTAAATTTTTATCAAAATAAAGGAGAAGAATTTCATGACAACTAAACAGTGGGATAGTCCTCCAGAGATGCAGATCGACCAGTCAAAGGAGTATGGGGCAATAATTGAGACTGATAAGGGAACTATTGAATTAGAACTCTATCCGCAGCATGCGCCTTTAACTGTTAATAGCTTTGTATTTTTAGCCCGACAGGGATACTATGACGGTATAACCTTTCACCGTGTAATCAGCAACTTCATGATACAGGGAGGTGACCCTACAGGCACAGGTAGAAGCGGGCCAGGGTATACGTTTAAAGATGAAATAGCTAACAATCCTCTAACTCATGAAAAGGGAGTAATCTCAATGGCAAATGCTGGGCCAAATACAAACGGCAGCCAGTTCTTTATTACACATTCACCACAGCGTCATCTTAATGGAAAACATACTGTTTTTGGAAAAGTAATAAAAGGACAGGAAACTGTAGACGCAATTTGTCAGGGTGATGTAATGAGGAAGGTGACGATTAATAATGATTAGAGTAACTATTACAAAAACCTGCTCTTCCCCTCATCCAGTTTCTTATCCTCA
Organism: Spirochaetota bacterium; assembly: GCA_034190185.1. GTDB lineage: Bacteria > Spirochaetota > UBA4802 > UBA4802 > JAFGDQ01 > JAXHTB01. Next base: position 1,527 of record JAXHTB010000522.1, read on the forward strand.
CAGTATAATACTGAGGCTTTCATCTGCAATAGCTCTATAAATAGTTTCATTCCTCTACTGCAAATATATTTACAGTAGAGGAATTACCAATAGGAAACAAGTGGGTATATGTAATTGCAAGACAACTCAATATACCCTGTGCAATCATTAATGCAATATAATTGGTAGGATGAAAACTAACATGCGATTCAGCAGCATAGATGTAAGATTTCAACTATGGAATATGGAAAGTACAGCAGAACCGCAATGTCAGTTTTATGAATATTATTAAAGTTGAAACCTATTCAGTTTCAAAATCATCTATAACCTGATTCCTGAATTTTACTTCCTTAATAACAGGATTAAGTTTATATTTATCTTTATCCTGATTTACAATAATCGACATCTGAGCATCAAAATCAAATACTAGATCTGCTTCTTCGCCTTCTTCTATAGTAAATAACGGATTGTGAGCATTGCCCTTGATCTTAATTCCTGATGTGCCTCCGCTTGGAATCTGAAGGAAATACTGGGTCTCATCTCCTTCAAATTTTATAGTTGATTTTTCAATATCTACAACAAGCCTTAATTGAAGATAATCTCCAGCTTCCAGCTCAACACTGCCTAAGAGGGCAGAAGCGCCATCAACATAATCTAAAAGATTAAGCATTGTTTCAGTCTCAAGAACTGTGAAGACACAGTCAGAAGGGATTTGATCACAGCAATTGCAC
>JAXHTB010000523.1:0-2233 GCA_034190185.1 Spirochaetota bacterium
TACAGCAGGCGGAGGCATAGGAATAGAAAGAACGCTTTATGCTTTATTGAGAAGCGATAGGATTACAAAGATTGACGATGTAACATACTTTGGTAAGAATCCAGATTCGCATCCAATATTCCTCTATTAGTAAAGATCTGTGACATCTATTTTAGGATCATTTCAGTTATTAAGATCTATTAGATAGAGATTTACTCCGAGTTCCACGGATAATAAAGATGAGTTATTGAATGAAAATAATTATAATAATAGAACTGACATTGTTGAGATAAGCGGCGCTGTTCTTGTTGAATTGCAGGATTAGTTAAGCAGTCAGATAGATTTTATGATTTACAGTAAAGACGGGATCTTTGTCCCGTCTTTCTTTATTGTTTATTATATGCTAATATGTAATAAAAGACTTTACAAACAGTTATCAGCAACTATTTTACTGAGAGATTCATAGTGTAACAAAGATCTATCTGGTTAGTACTAAAGGTTTATAAATATTATGATAAATTTTGAATAAACTATTCCTTTCAATTACTTTTTTACTAAATGAAAATGAACAAGATACTCCTAACGCTTGCTTCTCTTTTGTTAATTAGCAATTCCCTATATGCTTCCAAACCCCTAGTCGGGATTGCAGAGATAAAAAACGCTAATCCTGGAACAATAAATATTTCAAGATTATTAGAATCTCATCTTTTAAGTGTAATTAAATTTACAGGTGTATTTGAGGTTGTAAATCATGCCCTGCTAAAAGAGGAACTCATTAAATTTAATTGCATTGAAGAAGACTGCCTGCTCTCTTTTGCAAAGAATGCTGGATTACAGCTATTAATAAATGGACATCTGGAAGATAGGACTGAAGAGATCGTTCTTAATCTGTATGCCTATGGAATTGACGCCCCTTATTATGGAAAGATAATCTATAAATATAGGGCTAGTGTCCCCTTAAAGATTCAGGGCAGGTTTATAAAGGGGCACAGTTTTATCTACGAAGAGCATGTTGCTTATTTTATCTCTAATTTATTGAAAAGCTATAAGGAACAGGCGTTTATTAAAATTGGACTTAATAACGAGATTGAGATTAATAAACAGTCAAATGCTAATGGAGATTATACCATATATAGATATAATAAGGTAAAATCTGATAGTAGTTATATTCGACTCTATAGTAAAATAGGATTGTTAAGAGTTGAAAAAAACCGCATAGAGGTTAAATCTTTAGATGTAGAAAAAATCGCAGTTAGTGATTTTATTTTTTTATCATACATAGATGAAGCGGAATTTCTGCAGGAATTTTATTATGAAAGGAAAAAGGAGATAGTATTTGATAGACCATCTATCAGGGATACATTGTTTACAATGCTTTTTACAATTCCCGGAAGCGCATTGATGCCGATGATAGTGCCTATGGGTTATTATTCTTATGGAGATTTTAAAGGATTCTCCTTATGGGCTTTGAACAGTCTTCCTTATTTATACCTGGAGTATGATGGTCTTGTTAACAGACCAGAGGTTTTGCGTGATGATAAGAAAGATATCTCAAAAAAGAGTATAACCCGATATCATTTTGGATTGTACATGCTCCTTGCAGGCGGCATGTCTCTATTCGTGGATGCATTTTCTCATCAGAGTATTGCGCTTTCATCGAATTATCAAGCCAGACAACCTTTACTTGGAAATAGTATTACTGCCGCATATCTCTCCCTTATATGCGGAGGCGGCGGACATTTCTACAGGGGATACAGGATCTGGGGTTATTCATATTTTCATATCAACAATATTCTATTGTATTATACAATAAGAGAGTTCTCAAGGGGAGAGGAGTATCATAGCAATACAGATTCTTATGAAAAGGGAAGCTATAATAAGAATCGAGCATATGCATTTTTGGCAGTGTTTAGTCTTTTTAAGATAATTGAAATTACACATGTCCTTCTTGTTAAGGATAATATTAAGAACGGAACTGTATTGAAAGAGGAGTTTGTCCTTGAGCCTGTTGTCTTTCATTCGTTTAAGGATGGAATGAATATAGGTGTACAATATACCTATAGATTTTGATGTTACAAATTATAGCTTTAAATAACTTGATCACAGGAGTCTCTTGAATTCTTTAACGCCATTAGCGCTGTCATAATATTTATCCACCTTGTGATTAAAAAATAGATCAAAAAAAACGTATATGAAAAAATATTATATATTATTGCCAAAAGCCTATTCAGCTCTGTTTAGAACTCGAGTATTT
>JAXHTB010000524.1:0-2230 GCA_034190185.1 Spirochaetota bacterium
TGATAAGTTCTCCCCACCAGGTCCGATACAGGCAACTCTATATTTTTTATCTTTTAATTCATCGATTATTAGATCTTCTGTATCTTCTATATTTTTACCCCACAAATGACTTGCATCCTTTAATTCTTTTTCCTTATCCGTTAATACCAGATATACCGGCTTTTCAGATTTGCCTGTAAAGAAGATTGCATCATATCCAGTATGTTTTAGTGCTTGTGCAAAATAACCACCTGAATTGGAATCACCCCATCCGCCAGTTAATGGAGATTTTGCAACAGCCATATATTTCCCGCTTCCGATAATACCGCTTCCGTTCAACAGTCCTGTTGTAAATCCCAAGATGTTATTCGGACCAAGAGGATCGACTCCAGGTTTCATATTATCTAATAGTACCTTTACCCCTAAACCATATCCACCCATATATTGCAGATAGGTCTCTTCTGGAATTTCCTCCTCTTTAAAACTGCCATTGCTAAGATTGATAAAGAGTATCTTGCCTGTGAATGCGCTCATTATGGAACCTCCATTTGATATAATTTAATCTCAAGATATTGATATTGTTATATACGATTTAATATTAAACAAAGTTTCAGCTTAATAAAGGATATAGATTTATGATATAATTGGAATTGTGAATAACTTGAATATCATTACCTGTGTTGTAGAATCTGTCTTTGAATTTCTGAGAAAAGGCAAGAATAGAAGATATTAAAATTAATACATATATTAACAAAAGACAATAAATGTTTTTTTGCATTTATAAATCTCCATTTTTGATTCATGTGATGAATGCTTATAAAGGTATGAAGGTTTTTAATAAACGTAATGTGAGGAATTAATTAAGCTATGCCTCCTTCCATCTTTCTTTTCTTACTCTCTCTGTTATATGAGCAACCATATCTTTTGTAGGTGAACTCTGTCCGAAGAAACCTGTTATCCCATGTTTTTCAAGACTTGGAATATCTTCGTCAATGATCCTTCCACCAGCAAAGACGCAAATATCATCACTTCCTTTCTCTTTAAGCAATTCAACTACCTTGGGAAAAAAGACCATATAGAGATGGTCGTTTAGATAGCTAAGGGCAATGGCGTCTGCATCTTCTTCAATAGCTGTGTTAACTATATGTTCCGGTGTATTAAATTTACCTAGATATATAACCTCCATTCCAGCTTGTCTTAGCACATGACTTAAATATGTTACACCCCTATCGTGGCAATCTAATCCAGGTACAGCAACCACGATTCTAATCTTTCTACCAGAACTATTAACCATGGAATTGCTCCTTTTATTTAGACAATTTATTGTTTGTTAGCAAGAATTTATAATATTTATCTTCCTGTTTTTATCAGGGAAGATAAATATTATTTAAAATATCACACTGTAGATTGTGAAGATAATTATACTTGATCTATACACTTTATTTAAGTATTGCTAAAGTGAGTACTGAATTTTATTGTAAGGATCGTAACTAGCACCATTGGCCTCTCTAATTACTCCTAATATCTCGCCCAAGGTTGCTTTTGCTCTTAATGATTCCTTCATCAATGGAACAAGATTATATCCTTCACCTTTAGCTGCTTCTTCTCGAAGGTTTTCTAATGCATCTTTTGTTTTTTTAGTATCTCTGGTTTGTTTAAGTTTAGTTATCTGATCTTCTCTTTTTTTAGATGTTTCAATCTGAACTGAAAGCGGCCTATCTCTACCTACACTGATAGGGACTTCCTCTTCCTTTGAAACAATAAATTCATTCAATCCAACAATAACCCTTTTCTTTTCTTCTATCTCTTGTTGTTCTTTAATCAATTCATTATCCAACTCAGTACCTATCCATCCAAGTTCTGTTGCTTTAAGAGCGCCGCCCATATCGCTTATTTTATTTATTACCTTCATCATCTCTTCTTCCATTTGAGATGTAAGAGATTCAACATAATAGGAACCAGCTAATGGGTCCGCAACGCTTGCAACTCTTGATTCATAGGCAAGAATGTTATGAATGTTTAATGATGTAAGAGCAGAGTTCTCAGTTAGGATACAGTAACCTTCATCATATCCAGCAGGATCAAAAGACTGCAGCCCTCCGAGTACACATGCTAGGGATTCTAAAGTAACCCTTGCTACATTGTTGACAGGCTGCTGTTTAGTTAATGAGTTTCCTGATGTGTGAACAGAAAGATATAATCTACAGGAATTAGGCTTTTGAGCGCCATATTTTTCTTTCATCAATTTTGC
>JAXHTB010000525.1:0-2229 GCA_034190185.1 Spirochaetota bacterium
GTCTTACAACTAGGTAGTTCATTAAGAAGCACTCTTTAACAAGTCAATTACTATATATCCTAGATAAAACCTCCCTTTATCAATTTATCTCTCAGGCTCTTTTCGTTATCCTCATCCCTTACAATCATCTTCTCTGCATACTTGGCAAGGATATCCACCTCAACATTTACCTCATCACCCACATTTCTCTCATTTAAAGAAGTCTTCCTTATAGTCTCAGGTATGATATAAATCATAAAAGCGTTATCTCTTAATGATACTACAGTAAGCGATATTCCATCAATAGCTACTGATCCCTTTTCAACAATATATCTAATTATCTCATCCGTAGCTGTTATCTCGAAACTAATTCCATTCTCATCTCTTGTTATACTTTTTACCCTACCCTTCCCGTCCACATGTCCTTGTACAATATGGCCCCCCAATCTTGATGTGGGAGTTAAAGCCCTCTCAAGATTTACTCTCCTACCTATCTTAAAATTACCCAATGTTGTAAGATCACAAGTTATCTTTGAAGCAAAAGCAGTAAAGCAATCATTATTAAGAGATGTTACTGTTTGACAAGCTCCATCTATTGATATGGAATCACCAATTTGAGTGTCCTCAAGAATTTTTTTGCACTTTATAGACAGATTTAAACCACTGCCTGTTCTATCAATAGCCTTGACATCTCCAATTTCTTCAACAATTCCTGTAAACACTTTTATTCCCTCGAATTATTGTTAAAAGGACATTTATATGCGTTATAAAGGATATCATCTTTTATCTTAACTGCTGAAATATCATAAAGATCCATTGAACCCTGAACGGTTTTTACACCTGATCCTGTAATAGGTGATATACCTTCTCCAATTATTTTTGGGGATATAAAATATAAAAATTGATCAATCTCGCCAGCGCTCAGAAAGGAACCAGAAAGAACCCCTCCCCCCTCCAGCATTATAAAAATTTTCCCTTGTTCAGATAAATTTCCAACGATATTGCTTACCTGTTCGTATCTGGTGTCGCCTTTAATAAACTGAATCTGTCCATTGTTGATTAATCTTGAGACTATAGTATAGTCTTCCCTTTTAATCAGATGCTCTTTTACTTTTTCATCCGAAAAAAAAATGAAGTTATTATCAAAAAAAATTTTTTGATCTGTATCTATCCTTTCAGGAAGTCCGACTATAACTCTCAACGGTGAATTCTGATCTTCATTTTCTTCTAAATTCAAAAGCATTTCAAGAAAGAAGCTTTTATTCAAAAAGGAGGCGTCCTTAATATTGTTTATATATCTTTTAACCTCTTCAGAAAAGGAATCGAACCGAATATTCAATGTAGGATTGTCCTGAATAAGGGTATTCTTACCGATTACTACAGCGTCAACAATAGACCTTAATTTATGAACAATAAATCTGGAATAATCTGAAGATATCCACTTTGAATCGCCTGCTAATGTTGCTATCTTTCCATCCAGAGATATCGCATTTTTTTGAAGCACATAGGCTCTATTCTTCAAAATATACTTCTTAAAATGTCGAATTAATTCATAGGCTTTAAAAGCCATTTCTTTCATAACAACAATTTCAACACCTACCTCCTGAAGTCTTGCCACTCCCTTCCCAGCAACTATAGGATTAGGATCGAGTAGAGGTATATAAACCTTTGAGATCTTTGATTGAATAATTGCTTCTGTGCATGGAGGCGTTTTCCCATAATGAGAGCATGGTTCAAGAGAGACATAGATTTCTGATCCCTCCAGATCAGTCCCAGCATTTCTTATTGCCACAATTTCAGCATGATCTTGTCCATAAAGCGAAGTGCCGCCAGTAGATACAATATTATCATTCTTTACAATAACCGCACCAACAGGAGGATTAGGAGAGGTTTTGCCTAACTGCTTAAAGGCGATCTCAAGAGCCAACTCCATATATTTTTTATCTTTTTCCAGCCCTAAATATCCCATAATTCGTTAATATATATTCCCTATCATCAACAAGGGACATCTCATAAAAGATATTCTCTTTCGTATTTTTCCTTATTCTATTATTAAATCTTCTGGAGGCTAGATAACCCCCAATTATACTACCGGAATAAAATGTGACGGTCATGGCTCCAAAAAATATACCAACAGGTTTATTATCTGTAGAAAAAGAAAAATATGTCAATGCAGATAATACTGACACAAGGATAAATGCAATAATTCCTGTAGCTTCATCCCCTGCCTTGATATACCCAAGGCCAGGT
>JAXHTB010000526.1:0-2226 GCA_034190185.1 Spirochaetota bacterium
AGCTTTTTTATAAGATTGCTTGTTGAGGTAGTCTTCCTTCCATTTATCTCTTGCATCTTTAGACTTATCTTTGTCATATTTCATTTCGAAATCCTTATAGAAAAGCTATATCCTTTACAGTGAAACTAAGAATAAGAGAGCCTTAATTTTATAAGATAAGAGTCGGTTGACTCCTATGGTTTAGAACTCGAAATTCTATAGCAAACTATAATACATATTTAAATTAAAATAATAATATTAATAAGATATTTGAGTTCCTATTTATTCTTAAACTGGGGCTCCCTTTTTTCTACAAACGCTGTCATTCCCTCAGTCTGATCCTCAGTTGAAAAAACAAGACCCAAAGCTTCAATATCTCTGTAAACACCGATAGGATCTGGTGCACTTTCAGCATCATTTAATGCCTGTTTGGCGACTTTAATAACAACTCCACTTCTTGATGCAATAGTACGAGCTAGTGATCGTACTTCATCCATAAAGGTTTCAGCAGGAAAAACCTTATTAACTAAACCCAATGTTTGTGCAGTTTTTGCATCAATTGGATCACCTACAAAAACTAACTCCTTTGCCATCCTCATCCCTACTACCTTGGCCAAACGATACATACCACCTGCTCCAGGTATTACACCAATTTTAATCTCCGGTACGCCGAATTTTGCCTTTTCAGAAGCAAGAATAAAATCACATGACAGAGCCAATTCGCATCCGCCGCCAAAGGCAAGACCATTAACTGCTGCAATTACAGGTTTTGGGATAGTTCCCATAAAGTTAAAGGAGTCAAAGAGTGCCCTTGCCCATTCTCTTGCGCCGTATGGTGTAGCATCCTTAAGCTCTTTGATATCAGCGCCAGCAGCAAATGCCTTTCCTTCACCTGTAACAATTACAACTTTTACTTCACTATCATCATTCAATAATTCAGCAGCTTTTCTTATATCTTTACCTACTTGGGCATTGAGTGCATTTAATGAATCTGGTCTATTAATTTTAATAAAACCCAGACCACCTTCTTCTTTAGTTACTAATACAGTTTGGAATTCCATGGTAAATACTCCTTCTAATATTATTTTTAAACAATATAAATATTTGTATATCTGTATAATAGTTTTTACTTGATTAAAATTGAAAGCTATACTTCCATTAATAATTCCCGTGCAATTATAATTCTGCGCATCTCAGCTGTCCCAGCAGCAATATCCCAGAGTTTCCCTTCTCTAAATAATCTGTTAACTGGATATTCTAATGTATAACCATAACCGCCATGAATCTGAAGCGCGTCCATGCTTGCCTGTGTCGCCACCTCTCCAGCAAAGAGAAGAGCTGATGCAGCATATTTATGGATCACAGTACCCTTGCCGCCTTTAGGTCTTTTGTTAGCTATTGATGCAGCTTTGTAGATCAATAGTCTTGAAGCTTCTACTTTAGTAAACATGTCAGCCAGCTTTCCTTGTATAAATTGGAAGTTGCCGATTGGTTGCCCATACTGTTCTCGTTCGCTTGCATATTTCACAGATAAATCTAAGGAATTTTGAGCAATTCCGAGTGGGATACCTGCAATAGCTGTTCTCTCTCTATCCAGTCCTGACATCATTACAGCAACACCTTGGTTATATTCACCAAGTAGATTTTCTTCTGGTACAAAACAGTCCTCGAAAACTATCTCAGAAGTAGGAGAACCTCTATGGCCAATCTTCTCTAAATGTTTGGAAACAGAAAAGCCACCAAAATCTCTTTCTACTATGAAAGCAGTAATACCCTTAGCCTTTTTGGATTTATCAGTTTTTGCATAAACCACGAATATATCTGCAATCGGACCGTTTGTGATAAACATCTTTGTACCATTTAAAACATATCCATTTCCTTTTTTTACAGCACTTAACTGAATACCAGTGGCATCTGATCCTGCATTGGGTTCGGTTATTGCTAATGCACCAATATTTTCTCCTGAACATAAACGAGGCAAATATTTCATCCTCTGTTCTTCATTTGAATGACGAAAGAGAGTATCTGTACATAGAATTATATGAGTTACAAAGGAAAGAGCAAGCGCGGCACAAGTACGTGCAATATATTCAACTGCTAAAACAGCTGATAAGAAATCGAATCCTCCTCCTCCATATTTCCCGATGTGGCGCACCTGGTTCGGCCTGTGCGGTTTCTGTAAACTCCCCTGGAACGACATCACTCCCCCCGGCAACGCGCAAACCGACGAGCCAGCCAAGGTCCCCG
>JAXHTB010000527.1:0-2214 GCA_034190185.1 Spirochaetota bacterium
TTCAATAACTGTATTTTTGCTTGGCATAATTATCAGAATCACGAAGCTATTGCTTACACAGCCACATAACACAAATCTTAAGATATATCCTGAAAAACGTCCTAAGTGGCTTTTGGTTCTGAATGATGTTTTTCTTTTGCCAAATGTCAGAAGGAATAATAAGATCTTATGGGTTTTTCTACTGATATTTCATATCTCATTATTACTGCTTTTTATAGGGCATATTGAGCTTATCAAAGAATTTAGTCTTTTCCAAATAATCGAACATGATGTTTTTTTGGGGAAAGGCTTTATTGGGCTAATACTAATAATCTCTCTCCTGTTCTTTCTGTTTAGAAGATTTATCTCGCCATACAGAGAACTGTCAGTTCTTGAGGATTATCTTCTTTTAATACTATTATTTTTAACCTTTATTTTTGGAAGCCAGATGGATTGGGCAAGAAGTTGGTACGATTATTCTGAGTTGACTGTTGAGGATTACAGAATTTACCTAACTAGTCTTTTAAGCTTTAAACCTGAGATCCCTGACAATATAAAAATTTCAGGGCATTCCTTTATGTTGGTGTTGCATGTATTCTTTGCTAATTTATTACTGATATTTCTGCCATTTAGCAAATTGATGCATGCCTTTTTAACAATTCCAGTAAATAAATTAAAGAGAGGATAGAGATGGAATCATCAACTAAAGATCAACTCATTGACCTTATGGATGGCCAACTGAATAGGGCAGCGAAACTATATCTTGAAACATGTTCTCGTTGTGGAGTTTGTATAAAAGCCTGTCATGTTCATGAATCTATGCCGTTTGTGAAATATATTCCAGCACATAGGGCTGAGGTAGTTCGAAGGATATTCAAGAAATATTTTAAAACTCAGGGAAAGATCTTTCCTTCCCTTGGCGAGGCTAAAGAATTGAATGAAAATGCTCTGCAGGAAATGAATGAAGCTGCATATTCATGTACAAGTTGCAGAAGATGTGTGCTGTATTGTCCATTTGGAATTGATACAAGTGTAATGATGTCAATAGCAAAATATTTATTGGTTGGGGCTAGTGCAGAGCCGGAAATGCTTACTATGTTGGCTGATACCTCAATTGAAAAAGGGAAATCTTTAGACCAAATTAAAGATAATTTTGTAAAAGCAATAAAGAATCTTGAAAAGGATGTCATAGAAAAATGGCAATCTGAAGCTGGCAAGGATGTAATACCTATTGATGTTGAAGGAGCCGATATGTTGTATGTTGCGCTTGCCGGTGCGCATTCAATAATACCTGCTGCAGCAATATTTAACTCAGCAGGTGAAAAATGGACTCTCAGTTTTTTTGAAGCAGTTAATTTTGGCGCCTTTGTCGGAGATCCAGTCAGAACAAAAATTATTGCAGACCGAATTATTAATGAAGCTAGAAGACTGAAGGTTAAAGAGGTATGTATATGTGAATGTGGTACTGCATTCCGTGTCTTAAAGCATATAGCAAGGGATGAGCCTTTTGAGGTTGTATCAATTACTGATGTACATGCGCGCTATATTAAAGATGAAAGAATCAAAATAGACAGATCCAAATTTAACGAACCTATCACCTATCATGACCCGTGTCAGATAGCGAGGAATGGAGGTGTGATTGATGAGCCGCGATACATTATTAATCACATAACTGATGATTTCAGAGAGTTGTCTCCAGATCCAAGATATAATTGGTGCTGTGGTGGGGGAGGGGGGTTAGTCTCACTTGGCGAGGAGACCCTCGATTTTCGAATGAAATCATCAAAGGTAAAGGTAGATCAGATAAAAAGCACTGGTGCAAAGATATTAACAACTGCATGCGAAAATTGTCACACTCAACTCAGCAATTTAAATGAACATTATCAATTGGGATTGGAAGTTAAGTTCCTATCTTCCATAATCGCTGATGCGCTTGTCTGAAATTATGCACATCAGACACAAATCACTTTGCAAATAGCATGCAACTACACTTAAACAATAAGTGACAGGTTTATATAGTTTCTATAAAATAAACCCAGATTGGCTGGATCTTTCCTTAAGCCTGTATATTGAAAAATATCTCTATCATTTTTGAGTTAATGTTAATAGATTTTATTCCTGAAGATATTGCAAGCTTTGGAATGAAATGAATGGCGGGATATAAGCAGGAGTAGCTATATTCCAATACAGGTATATTCAAGTGGTTTGATTGATTTATTATATATTATATCACAG
>JAXHTB010000528.1:0-2207 GCA_034190185.1 Spirochaetota bacterium
TTTAATAATTTATAATGATATTAATTTCTTTTCTATGGAAATTCATAAATAAATTAAGGATCATCGATTTTATTAAATTTTATGAATAATATTTATTAAATAAAATTCAATATGGATTGTATGAGCTGTAAGTTTTTATCAGTTTTGTGTCAACATTTTTTTTATCTACTCTATGATTAACGCTTTTAATAATTTATTAGATTTGTTGATATGGATAACAATATTCGTATACATTTTTTTGCTTGACGATTACAAAGATTAATGAACACCTTATAGCCGATTATTAAATGTTAACCAATATCTGTAAAATGATATCTATGAAATTTATCTATTGGAGAATCATATGAAACGAATAATTCCTTTTACTATTCTTTTCTTTCTTATTACTGTCGGATTCTATTGTCAAAAGGAAGAACAAGATTTATCCTTCAGCGGCAGGATAAATTTTTTAAATGGAGATGTTAAACTTATTACCAGCGATGGAGAAACGAAAAAGGCAATTATGGGTGATGAGATTAAACAGGGAATGAAAATAAAAACAACAGGAAATAAGAGCTTTATTGAAATATACTTCGGAGAGAATGCTGTAAAAATTTTAGGGAATACATCTGTTGAAGTTAAAAAGTTAACAACAAATATTGATATGGATGTAGAGAAGTATGAATTTTTCATTAAAAAAGGAAGATTATTTTCAAGAATAAAAAGAAAATTAGGGAAAAATGACCTTTATCAGATAGTCACACAAACATCTACTGCTGGCGTAAGAGGAACCGAATTTCTTGTATCTGAGACGCAAGACAAAACAAATATAGCATGCCTCTCAGGGATGGTATCGGTATTAAATAATTCGCTTTCAGGTTCAGAACCTGTTGTGCTAAATGTTAAGGAAGAGGCTGATGTCATACCAGGGCAGGAAATGGTAAAAAAACAGCTTTCAGAAGATAGGTTGAGAAAACTAAAGATACTTCTTGAGATTAAGGCTATGAGAGCTGAGATCAGAGCAAAATTCGAAAAACAACGCGAAGAGATTAGACAGCATTACATCGATCAAAAAGAAAGGGATAAAGATATATTAGAGAAGCAGAAGGAGAAAGATAAGGCTTTGGTTGATGATCAGAAGAAGAAGGACAAGGAAAACATTGAGAATATTAAAGGTTCTACAAGCGAAAAAGGAAGGGAAGCAACAGACAAGGCAAAAGATGCAATAGATAAAGCAAAGAATGTAGACAAGGATTCCGCGAAGAGAGAGGCTGAAGATCAGAAGGAAGCAATGAAGCCGAAGATAAAGAAATTTAAGATAGACAAAGATCAATTTAAACCGAATCAAAAGGAATAACCTGATAGTTCAGCCATATTATTTTTCACAAAAAATAAAGTATAGTATAAAATAACTTGACAGATATTGATATAATATAAAAGTAGCAATAATTAATTTAATTATGACTTTTACAAAAGGAAACCTTGGCTTTTTTTTAGCTTTTTTAATAATTGGCGGAATACTAGGTTCAGCAATTGGGACACTTATTGTAAAAATTTTTCCGTCTCTATCAGTTATTACAAAAAGCTTAACAGGACCAATTGGATTCAGCTTGGAAATAATTAGATTCAGTTTAAGGTTGAATTTAATGTCGATAATAGGTATAATTATAGGAGTTTTTATTTTCCGAAAGGTATAAGATAATCGTTCTGTGAATTATTTAGAATAATATTTATACCTGTTTCATTCAACTATATTCCTGTAATATTTGTAATTTTACATTAATATATTTTTTGTTTTAATTGCTTGACTCAAAATTACTAATTTATATAATTAATGCAATCTAAATTTATAAGTGATTACTGAAGTAATTAACTTCACTTTAATTAAAAACCTGCATCAGGTTTGCAGGCAAAGTAAAGGCGTCATTTAACTCTTTATAAATTTATGGAGAATGTGCCTTTATAAAAATAAACCACATCCACACTGCCCCTTTTCATTTATTGATAGGGTAATATAGATTATCTATTCAATTGATATCTTCTAAATAAATTAAGTGTGGAAACAGATTCAAAGTATCCGCCTTTATTGGCCTGGATTTATCATCGCAGTTACTTCTCAGGACATTTCGGTTGTATATTATTTCAGCGTATCGGACTTTGGATTGATTTTTTTATATTTTTCTAAATGCATAGTTGTTGGCTTATTATTTAAGGATTTCAGTAATCTA
>JAXHTB010000529.1:0-2206 GCA_034190185.1 Spirochaetota bacterium
TTAAAATTGTAATTTCAAAATGAATTGATTAAAAAGTATCCCTATAATTCAAATCTAATTATGTTAAGGTGAATATGGTTATAAAGTTCAACAATTGTAGTGAGAGATTCTGCATGAAGGCAAATAAGTAGTTAAACAAATAATGATAAATAGCATTTAACTCCTGAAAAAAGAACACTCCCACCTTATATGAACTTATGTAAAGCTCAAGGGTTCGAAACTGAAATGAAGCTAAATTAAGTAAAAATCAAACTATGAAGCTATCTCAATAATGACTTTTAAAGATTAGGTAGTTTCATAATCCTTATAAAATGATAATTGCAGATTAAATACTGCGTAATTAATAATAACAAATTTTATCAGGAATTATATTAGGAATTATGAACTAATGTTACTTTAAATAATTGACACATAGCCTTCTAAACTTATTTATCTGTTCATTCATAAACAAATTCTGAAAATGTCAACATTTTTTTCTTCATTAGCCAAAAAAAGTTATATCATTTATTCCATTCCTAATATAAATTATTTTATTGTACAAAACAAATACAGAATGATCAATCCAATTCACAATATATAATGTTATTGCCTAATTAAATCAATGTAATTTAATTCAATCGTTTACAATCGTCATTTTTAGCTTTTCTAATATTATAAATAAAACATCTTTAAAAATATTATTTAAATTATTTCTCCAACTTTATCCAATCTGAAATTGGTTCCAACCATCCATTAGCAACATCAGCTTTGTACATCTTAATAAATTTAGATCCCTTATGATCTTTAGGACCAAAAGTAACACGGCCACATAATCCCCTCATATCAAAATTCTTAATAGATTCCAATGCATTTATAAGGTTCTCCCCATTAAGGTTTCGTCCTGCCCTTTTTATTCCTTCAGTTAAAATGCTTGCATCTCCCCATCCCTGAGTATAATGCTTTGGTCGATTTGGCTTTTCTGTGCCAGGATGCAATTTTAGAGTTTCTCTTCTCATTTCAGCACACCCTGGATTATCATCACGCCATGAACTATAAATCGCCAGTCCCTTGTAGTTTTCTGATGCCTTCCCTCCCACTTTAACAGTCTCTTCTGCGCATGTGTATTGAGTGCCTAAAAAAGGTAAGTTCGTAATACCCATCTTCCTTGCAGATTTCATTAAAACTATAGAATTGTCAACCAGAAGATGCATCAATACAAGATCAGGCTTTTTTCTTCTTATGCTAAGCGCTTGAGAAGTGGCATCTAAAGTACCAGGATTTACAATCTCAATAGTTTTAATTCTTATGCCATATTTTCCTTTATACTTATTCATTGCCCTTAAACCATGCTTGCCATGCTCAGTATCATTATAAACAAATGCAATCTGAGGATTTTTCTTCTTTAGGTCTCTAGTTATATACTGAAAAAGTAACTGGACCTGATCTTCATAGGTGGGACCGTTTGCAAAAAGATAACGCTTGGGGGGTATTACTACTGCATCAGATGAAGGTGGGATAACATGAGGCATTTTATTCTTCATTATATTCGAGGTTAGCGCTTTTATTCCATGACTGGATGCAGGACCTAATATTGCAAGAACCTTGTCCTTTAATAAAAGTTTCTTAAACGCAGAAATAGTCGCAGGAATGGCATACCTGTCATCCTCAATTATCAATTTGATCTTTCTTCCATTTATTCCGCCCTTATTATTCACCCAAGTAAAATAATTTTTAAATGCCTTACTACATGGAACTGTAACAGGTGTTGCTGGACCAGTCTGGTCATATATAACCCCTATCCTAATTTCAGAGTCTGACACACCTCTAACTACTTTAGCAAAACTATAAACACTGAACAGAAAAAAGAAAATAGCAACTATAACAAAAATTATAGAATATTTTTTCTTCATAATAATATCTCTCCCAAATGTATGATTTTACAAAAATTTTAGAAATTCAGTCAAAACTCTTCTACAATGCACCTCCTTTTTAAATTAAATTACACCAAAATAGATTGGCAGACTTATCAGAAATAAAAATATAGTAAAATATTAGATAAAATTTACCTCTATTTTTGATAACAAATAGATAACGATCTTATGATCAGCAACCTAATTTGATTATTACTAAAGATATTTGTAACTATAATTACAGGAAAATTACAGGAAATTAAATCAGTTATAATTTTGTAGATTATGGAAAATCGAGATAAAAACTATACTCATAT
>JAXHTB010000053.1:0-14225 GCA_034190185.1 Spirochaetota bacterium
ATAAAATACAATCGCAATCTAATATTCAAACGCTCAAAAAATAATCTGATAGGACCTGCCTTTTTCTTTATGACAAGCACTCTTTTTTCATTTATAGGATCGCGAGTTCGAGTAATATTTTTTTGTTTTGAGGTGCTCTTTTTTATGTCATTTTTTGTGGATTGTGCTATAGGTTTATATTTATACTGCAGTTTCTGCGTTTTCTGAATATTATTAGATACATCACTATCCTTTTCTCTAATTACCTCGCCACCGGCATCAATAAATTTATTGAATAATCTTTTTCTTGATACTTCATCAAGCTTAGATACGCCGATTGTCTCTTTAGTTTTTTCAATTTTACTCATTGTTTTTAAACTTCAATAAATATCTTTGTTTATAAACCGAGTAATAACAATTAATATCGATTATTATATTACTTTATATCGGGATTTAATTTAATATTATAATAATAATATTTTTAAATTTTATTAACGTCAAACAGAAAACAAGATATAAATGACGCAACGGCAAAAAACTTCCATTCTAATTTTGATTTCCCTAATCTGCAATAATCGCCTGTAATAGGCTTGTAATCAGCTTCTGTTTTTGAGAAATCGACTTGTAACAAGGACGCTATACATTAAAAAAAAACTCGTAATTACATTTTTAATAGTAGTTCAGCCTCTATCAAAAATCAGGGATTAATTACCGCTAAGACACGAAGCACGCGCTCTGAGTACAACGAAGAAGTGCCCTTGAGGTGCAAAGGAAAGATAATTCTAATATACCATCCAATCAATGACAGATAAACAGTAACTCACCTTTGCGATCCCCAATCGGGACGGACCAAAAGTCTGCACCTCTGCAGTAATTATTACCATTTTTAATCATAGTTCTTATTAATCGCAAACTGTAAACCGTAAGCTTAATCACAGACGCTAAAACGCTTGCATTATTAAAGAACCAATACGGTGTAAATTTCCCTTTAAAAGGTCGCTCTTATATTTGGTTATCTTCATCCTTTTTTTAATCAAGCTGTTATAGAACCCTGCTTGTTTAATATCATTAACAAGTATAGCTCCATAAAGTATATCGTCCTTCAGGATTAACTTATGGTATATATTTTGCTTAATATTATATTTTGGTATAAATATCTCAAATCCATCATCTTCCGGATCAACAATACCGAGGGTGATAACATCCAATCCGAAAGAGCTAATAGAATTCATCCTCAAGGATCCATGATACTGCCTGATCTGTCCAGCCATATTTGTACCGGCAATCCTGCCCTGTTCCACAGCACATGGCCAGATAGCATTTACACGGCTTGATTGTAAAGCAATATCCATTGTTTCAGCCACATCTCCAGCAGCATAGATACCTTTAATTCCAGTTTGCATTTTATTATCAACAACAATGCCGGTCTTAACTCCAATCTTCAAATCCTTAACAAGATCAGTATTTGGCTCTACACCTTTACCAACAATTATGAGCTGACAGTCTATTATTTCACCATTGCTTAAACTAATACCAGCTACCTTTTGAGATTTCTTGATAATTTCCTGAGGCGTGACACCAGTAATAATTTTCAGGTTATTATCCTCCAGTATAGACCTGACAATATTTCCGGCATTCTGATCGATCATTTGAGAGAGAACATGATTAGAGGCTATTAATACTGTAACCTTTATCCCCTTCTCAGCTAATGCGCAGGCTGTTTTTATACCAACCAATCCACCGCCTACAACAGCAACAGATTTTGCATCACCAAGGCGTAAATTAATAGCTATAAGATCATCATAACTCCTCATGCAAAACATATCATCATTGTCAGCCCCGGGGATATCTATTGTATTTGCAGATGCCCCTGTAGCAATAAGCAAATTGTCGTACTCGACACTACTCCCATCTTCAAGTATTACAGATTCATTTGTTATCTTCTGGGCACGCTTCTGCGGTTTGAAGATAATATTTAATTTTTCAAAAAAATCACCTGGCCTTATAAAAAGTTTTTCCTTATCTATTTGTCCGGATAAATAATATGTCAAAAGGCATCTGGAATAGAAACCATATTTTTCATCACTGATAATAGTAATTGAAGCATCCTTATCAATGCTGCGAATGGCTTCAGCTGCGCTAACTCCTGCCGCGCTGTTCCCGATTATGACATTTCTCATAAGCCTAACCCTTTTCTTTTGGCTTCAATATGGTCTATTATCAGATTGGCGCCTTTAATTGGGTCCATCTCAACAGCAAACTTAGCTCCAATAATTCCTTCAGCACCACTAGTAAGAAGCCCTGCAACCTCAGCACTGCCAAGTACAGGAGGAACTGTTCCCAGAACAGTAAATACTCCTGATGCTATTACATACGCGCCTATACTGACCGCCTTCTCACTCATCCATTCTGGCGCAGCGCCTGCAACTGGAAGATCACTTATATCAACTCCCAAAGCATTAGCAATTGCTGCTGCAACAACAAGGATCCTGCTTATATCTACACAGGAACCCATATGTAATACAGGGGGTATTCCAAGCGCCTCACATACAGCCTTTAATCCATCCCCTGCTTTATCTGCAGCTTCAGGCACAAGCAATCCCACCTTTGCATTTGCAATTGCAGAGCAACCGGTTTCTACTACAAGGATATCATTCTCTATTAACTTCTTTGTCAACTCCACATGACAAAGATCGTGTGTAACCTTAGGATTATTGCATCCTACAACAGCAGCAATCCCCTTAATCTGTCCTGCTTTTATAGCGTCAAGAAGCGGATCAAGTTTTCCGCCTAATGCGCCAACAATAGCTTCCACACTAAATCCTGCATACAATTCAACAGGCTTGTCAGGAATCGATACCTTCTCCTTATTTCTTTTTGGGAAATTATCTATTGCCTTTTTTATGATCTCTTTTGCAATATCCAGCCCTTTCTCCTCATGAAACTCTATATGATGAGCCCCAGAAAATTTTGCTTTAGGCGAAGTGGATATTATTTCAGTATGATAGCATTTGGCGATCTCAGTTAAAGAAGGCATGATACATTGAACATCAACAACCATAGCATCAACTGCACCGGTAATAATTGCTACCTCCTGATCAAGGAAATTCCCTGCAACAGGGATACCCTGGCGCATTAATATTTCATTTGCAGTACAGCATATACCACTTATACTAATACCGCTTGCTCCCTTCTTCTTTGCAAGATCTATAAGGTCTGAGTCCTTAGAGGCAAGCACGATCATTTCGGATAATGTAGGCTCATGTCCGTGCACTATGATATTTACAGCATCCTCTTTTAAAACACCAAGATTTACTTGTGATTTTACAGGCTGCGGTGTGCCAAAAAGTATGTCGCTAAGTTCAGTTGCTATCATAGAACCGCCCCATCCATCACTAAGGGATGTTCTAAGTCCATGCAGAATAATATTTGCATGCTCATTATCTACACCGATATGGGTTCGATGCATCATTTCAACGATCTCTCTATCGATCCCACGTGGCAGAATTCCAAGTCCTTTCCATATCTCTTTCCTCTTTGCAGGAGCCCTTTCAATGAACTGAATTTCTCCCTTTTCCATGCCGAATTCCTGCATTACTGCCTTAGCAAGATCCTTTGCAATATCGTTTTTATCTCTATTTGTGTCTATGCCAAATTCTGATGCAATAGATTTCAATTTAACTTCATCCTTAACTTCATATCCCTGGGCTTTCCCTTCCGAAGCAAGGAGCAGGGTATGAACAATATCTCTACCATGATCTGAGTGAGCAGCAGCTCCTGCTGCGATCATCCTGCCCAGATTTCTTGCTACAATAATATCAGCAGTAGCTCCACAAACACCCTTTTGCGGCTCATCGCCAAATGGATTTATCCTACAAGGGCCCATATTACAGTTTCTACAACATATACCTAAAAGTCCGAATCCGCATTGTGGTTCCTGCTTTTCCAATCTATCCCATGCAAGTTCTATACCTTCATTTTCTGCTTTATCAATAAGTTTATTTACAGATTTATCTATCGATTTCATGCTAAACCTCCAATGCTTATCTCCTTTTTAATTGCTGATATTGTTATTTGAGCGGCCTTCTTTCTATATTTTTTCATTACTTCATCAAGCTCACCGAAAACAAGGGCATTTGTTGGACAGGCATTTACACATGCCGGTTGATCTAGATCAGGACACCTGTCACATTTTAAAATCAGTTTAGAGTCCCTCCTGGGAATAATTGCTCCAAATGGGCAGACCATTGCACACATCCAGCATCCGATACATCTTTCTTCTTCCAAAGAAACAATGCCGGTTTCCGCATCACTGCTTAAAGCTCCACTAGGGCATGCATCCACACACGGGGATTCATCGCAATGCCTACACTGAATTGGGATGGGAGATTCTTCAAAGGTTTCCACTTTGATCCTTTCAGACGGCAAAGGGTCTTCAAAGACAGCCGAGAAAATCTGTTTTGATTCAGAGTGCTGAACTGCACAGTATATTTCACAGCTCTTGCACCCTGTACATCTCTCAATATCAACAAATATTCCTTTCATAAGGACCTCCTTTTATAAAAATCTTAATAAAAATTAACAATCTCGAATTATATATCATAAAAGATACTATCAATTATTAATGATAACCTAAATAGGATAAAATCACTTACATCCCTATCTCTCAAAGCTGAAATAGTAATATTACTATATTTCAGGTTAATTGTTGGATCTCATACAGACATGCCTGGTTTATTTTTTAACATCTTGGCAAAATGACTATATATCTTCTCTGCCTGCTTCTTATCCCTGCCCTCTGTGATGATACGGAAGATCGGTTCAGTGTTTGAAGCCCTTAGATGCGCCCACCCGCCTTTAAACGCGCTATCATTTACGAAATCTATGCGTATTCCATCTATATTACTTATCTTCTCAGAACAGTGCATCTCTTCAATATCTTTGAAAAACTGATCAGAAATCTCGTTTACACTAAGCCTCACTTTTCCCTTCTTCATCACATATGATGGGAGATCGCTTACTAATTGAGATAAACTCATTTTTCTTTCTGTCATCATCTCAAGGATATATCCAATACCTACAAGACTATCCCTACCATAATGAACCTCAGGTGAAATAACTCCCCCATTCCCCTCACCGCCGATCCTTGCGCCGTACTTTAGCATGTCATCAACAACATTTATCTCTCCAACCCTCGTTCTTTTAAACTTTACACCATATCTGCCAGCAATATCCTCAACAGCCTTGGTTGTTGAAAGATTTATTACAACCCTGCCAGGTTTTATCGACAATAGATGTTCTACAACAAGTGCAATAGTATTTTCCTCACCAATAGGGACTCCTTTCTCGTCAATAATAGCAAGTCTATCGGCATCAGGGTCCTGAGCAAATCCAATATCTGCTGATTCTGAAACCACCATTTTGGATAATCCGGATAGATTTTCAACTAAAGGCTCCGGACCTCTTTTAAAGATACCGGAATTATCACAATATAAAGTTACTACATCACACCCTAGTTCATATAATAATTTAGGTGTAATTTCGGAACCTGCGCCATTTACAGAATCCAAAACGACCTTGTACTTTCTCTTCTTTATCTTTTCAGCATCTACTACCTTTAGGACTCTATTAATATGAATATTTTGCGATTCATTATTATATGATATTCCTCCAATCTTATCCCATCTTTGATACTTTATTCCTGACTCCATCATAGAAAAAAATTTGTTAATTTCTAAAGGACTAAGGAAAGTGCCTCTACTATTTATCAGCTTAAATGCGTTCCATTCAACAGGGTTATGCGATGCTGATATTACAATCCCGCCAGAAGCTTCTAATTCTTCAACCATGAGTTGAACAGTTGGCGTTGGTACAATACCCAGATCAATAACATCACAACCAGAAAGGATAAGAACAGACTCTAAGCCCTTTGAGATAGCCTCACCAGTGGGTCGGCTATCCCTGCCAATAACGACCTTTCCTCTCTTAGTATACTTAGAAAATGCTGATCCGACCTTTACTATCAACTCAGGAACTAGAGTATCTCCAACTATTCCTCTGATACCTGAAACACTTTTCATTAATTTTGAGGTCACCCTATCCCCTCCGGTTGCGGCGCGTCTTTTTTCTCTTAACTCCACCACTTGTTACATTTTTTGTTTCAGATTGTTTCAATACATTTTTCCTTACTGGAGCAGCCTGCTGCTCTGCTGCAAGCGGAATACCGCCAGTTCCAAATTGTTCAAAATCAGCATGAATAGCCTCGCCTAGCATCTTAAATTCATGCTCATCGATCTCCTGCACAACCTCTCTAACCTGCACCTTCATTAAATCTTCCACTACCTGCTGTTTTAGACTCCCCATCATATTATTAAAAATCTCAAATCCTTCTATTTTATATTCAACAAGGGGATTTTTTTCACTATAGCCGACAGTCCAAATCCCGTCCCTGAGCTCATCCATTGTAAGAAGATGTTCACGCCATCTTGAATCAATAACCTGAAGATTTATCATCCTCTCAAGGATTCTCATATCATCTTCTCCAATATCCTTCTCTTTTCCCTCAAAGTTGTTCTCTAACTTTTTAGTGATCCTGTCTATAAAATCGTGGAATGAAATTGTATAAGGATCGATTTCATCAAAATCTATATCCACTAAAAACTGTGTTCTAAAAGCTCTTTGCAGTCCCTCCAAATCCCAATCTTCCGGGTGTTTATATCCGTCCGAATAATATTCAACAAGAGATTGGCATATATCTTTAAGATAATTTTTTATTTTTAATGAGATATCCTCACCCTCTAATATATCGTTTCTCTGCTTGTAAATAAACTCTCTTTGGGAATTCATAACATCATCATACTCAAGCAGATGTTTTCTGATCTCGAAGTTTCTGCCCTCGACGCGCTTCTGGGCATTTGCTATCGCTTTCGTAACCATCTTGCTTTCTATCTCCTGGCCTTTCTCCATACCCAGTCGCTGCATAACCGACGATAATCTGTCTGATCCGAAAATACGCATTAGATCATCATCCAATGACAAATAAAATCTGGATGACCCAGGGTCTCCCTGCCTTCCAGAGCGTCCCCTTAACTGATTATCAATACGTCTTGCTTCATGTCTCTCAGTTCCAAGGATATGCAGTCCCCCTGCTTTTACAACTGTTTCATGGTTATTGATCCATTCTCTTCCAGCCTTCTCAATTTCTTTTGCCTTCTGTTTATCCTGGCCCACCATCTTTTCTGCTAATTGAGATGCTTCATCAAAAGCGGTGCTAAGTATTTGAGATCGAAAATTATTCCAGGCATTTTCTTCATGGATCGGGACATGGCTGTCCAGTTCATCAATATATATTTTTCTTCCGCCTAATACAATATCTGTTCCCCGTCCCGCCATATTTGTGGCAAGGGTAACTGTTCCCGGACTACCTGCCTCTGCCACAATATTTGCCTCTCTTTCATGATATTTAGCATTAAGCACATTATGCGGAATCCCTCTCCTCTTCAGGATGTTAGATAAAACTTCTGATTTTTCAATAGATATCGTTCCAACAAGTATAGGCTGCCCCTTGCTTCTTAGATCCTCAATCTCATCAGCAATAGCTTCAAATTTCTCTACTTCAGTCCTATAAATCCTGTCAGGATGATCCTCCCTGATTACAGGCTCATTGGTTGGGATAACAACAACATCTAGGTTATATATCTTCCTAAATTCAACTGCTTCAGTATCTGCAGTACCTGTCATACCAGCAAGCTTCTTGTACATTCTGAAGAAATTCTGAAATGTAATAGAGGCAAGCGTCTGGCTCTCCCTTGCAATAGTGACATTCTCCCTGGCCTCAAGCGCCTGATGCAATCCATCAGAATATCTTCTACCTGGCATAAGCCTTCCTGTAAACTCATCAACTATTATAACCTGTCCTTCTTTAACAACATAATCAACATCCCTCTGAAACAGTGTATGCGCTTTAAGCGCCTGATTAACATGATGTACTAACTCAATATTATTGCTGTCATAAAGATTGCTAATCTTTAGCAGCTTCTCAACATGCTTAACGCCCTCTTCAGAAAGAAGAACATTCCTGTCCTTTTCATTTACCTCATAATCTTTACCTTCAATTAAACTTGGTATGATCTTATTTATTAGGTAATATTTTTTTGTAGATTCATCTGTTGAACCGGAGATAATTAAAGGGGTCCTGGCTTCATCAATCAAAATAGAGTCAACCTCATCAACAATTGCGAAATTTAATTCCCTTTGCACACACAGGCTTTTATGCTCCACCATATTATCCCGTAAATAGTCGAATCCGAATTCATTATTTGTGCCATAAACAATATCACAATTATATGCATCCTGCCTTTCGTAGGGATCCATATCGTGCTGGATAACCCCAACCTCAAGCCCAAGAAAATTATATATCGGGCTCATCCACTCGGCATCTCTTCTTGCAAGATAATCATTAACAGTAACAAGGTGAACCCCCTTACCTGTAAGGGCATTTAGATAAAAAGGAAGAGTAGCAACAAGTGTTTTACCTTCACCTGTTTTCATCTCAGCGATCTTCCCTTCATGAAGAACTATCCCGCCCATTAACTGAACATCAAAATGCCTCATCCCGATTGTCCGTATAGAGGCCTCTCTGACAAGAGCGAAGGCTTCAGGCAATATATCATCCAAGGACTCTCCCTTATCAATCCTATCGCGAAATTGCGAGGTTTTAGATTCCATTTCAGAATTTGATAGTTTTTTTATTTCAGGCTCAAGTAAATTTATTGCTGAGACAATAGGCTTTAACCTTTTAATGTCTCTTTCATGTTTTGTCCCAAAAAAAATACTTAAGATCTTATCTAACATATCTTTCCCCTTAAGCTATAGTAGTCCCAGAATAAAGTTCATCAATTTATAATAATAATTGCAATTACAATAATCCTATTTATAACTAATTTCTGTTGGCAGAATTTCATCATTCTATTTCATTGTAATACATTAAATTTCCACAATCTCTTACATCTCTTTATCCCTTTTCTTACACTTTTATAAAAATTCAAAATATTCAAGTAGTTAAGAGATAGCTGAGTAGTCAATAAATTTATTAAAATATGAATACACTCACAATAAAATCAGGTCATCCCTATTTATTACCTCATCATAGAAAGCACCATCAAGGATATCTCGTATTTCAGGGCTTTTTTTACCAATAATCTTTTGTAAATCGTCTTTATTATAATTTACAAGCCCCTTTCCAATAATATCCCTTTTTTCATCAACTATTTCTACAGCATCACCTGAATCAAACTCGCCCTCAAGACTTTTAATTCCAGTGGAGAGAAGGGACTTTTTCCTTTTACATAAAGCTTTTATTGCTCCTTCATCAATCATGACCCTGCCCTTTACTTTCGAATTAAAGGCAATCCATCTCTTACGGCTGGACAACGAGCTATCTTTACTTAAAAAAATTGTACCTATTTTCTCGCCACTTACTATTCTGCAAAGGATATTTTCATATAATCCATTTGCAATAATCATCATCTCTCCTGATCTAACAACAATTTCTGCGGCTCTGATCTTTGAGAGCATTCCTCCTGTGCCGTGAATGCTCCTTGAACCTCCAGCACATTCTATTATTTCATCGTTTATTTCGCATATCTCTTCAACAGGAGCAGGATCATCCATGTTTAAATAAAAACCATCAATATCAGATAACAAGACAAGAAGATCGGCCTCTACTATATTTGCGACATGAGCAGAAAGAATATCGTTATCCCCAAATTTTATTTCATCGATTGCGACTGAATCGTTTTCATTAACGATAGGCACCACTCCCAACTCAAGCAAGGTGTTTATTGTATATCTAACATTTAAGAATCTTTTTCTATTGTTTACAGCATCTTCTGTTAGTAGTATCTGCCCGACTTCAAATCCATCTAACAGGAACAACTTTCTGTATTCATTCATGAGAATTGTCTGTCCAATTGAAGCAAAGGCCTGTTTTTTAGGAATTGTAAGATTCTCCCTTCTCTTCTCAAGAGCGCCAGAACCTGCGCTTATAGCTCCTGATGTCACAATAACAACCTGATATCCAAGACTCATAATCGCAATGATATCGGAAACCAGTTGTGACATTCGATTCTTTGAAATAATACCATTCTCTGTAATAGAAGAAGTACCTACTTTAACAACTATTCTTTTAACAGTTGATAATAAATCTTTTCGAGGCAAATTAATACTCCAATATATTATCAATAATATCCAGAAGTTTATTAAGGTTATATTCTTTTATAGATGATATAGCTAAAACATTATTATTATTATCTAATTGATCGATTTTTTTTTGCAAATCCTTTTCATCAACAAGATCAACTTTTGTAAAAAGAATATAACTCGGTCTTGTTGTTAACTCTTTATTATATGTATTAAGCTCCGATTTTAGCAGATGAAGATTATAGGCAGGATCTTTTTCAGTGGCGTCGATGAGAAATAGAATAACCTTTACCCTCTCAATATGCTGCAGAAAGGACAATCCCAGGCCGTGACCAGTATGAGCTCCTTCAATTATTCCTGGAATATCTGCAATCTTGTAATAGCTTGCATCACCTCTCTCAACCACACCAAGATTAGGTGTTAATGTAGTAAAAGGATAATCAGCGATTTTCGGTTTTGCATTTGTAACCTTTGACAGCAAGGTTGATTTTCCTGCATTTGGAAGCCCCACAAGTCCCACATCAGCTATAAGTTTTAGATTAAGGGAAAGGATCTTTTTACTACCTGGTATTCCAGGTTGAGAAAATTTTGGCGAGCGGTTGGTTGAGGATTTAAAAAAAGCATTTCCTCTTCCTCCAACACCACCTTCAGTTATTAACACACTATCTCCTTCAACAAGTAAATCACTAATCATTTCGCCAGTTTCATAATCACATACTTGCGTACCAGAAGGTACATTAATAATCAAATCCTCTCCATTATGCCCATGTCTTTTCTTTCCCATGCCAGGTCGGCCGGCCCCTGCTTTATATATTTTATCATGGAATAGATGCGAGAGGTTAGTATAAGAAGCATGTGCCCTTATAAAAACGCTTCCGCCGTTTCCGCCATCTCCTCCATCAGGACCTCCATAGGGAATATATTTTTCTCTTCTAAAAGAAACAGCCCCAGAACCTCCATCCCCTCCATGGACGTGGATATTCATTGCATCCGTAAATTTGCTCAAATTTTACTCTCATTTTCAATATATTTTGTTTTCGGATATCTATCTAAACTGTCAATCTTGAATGTTATCTTTTTATCCTCAACAAAAAAATCGCGCAAGATTACATCTATACGCGATTCAATATTATTCAATCATTTGTGAGTATATGTTCAGGATGAGGGATATACAGATACCCTTTTCCTGGTTTTATTCATTTTCTCAAATGTAACTACTCCATCAAGCTTTGCAAACAGTGTATCATCTCCTCCTCTGCCTACATTGATCCCAGGATGAATCTTTGTTCCTCTTTGCCTGACTATAATAGTGCCGCCAGTGACTTTCTGTCCACCATATCTTTTAACACCCAATCTCTTTGATCTTGAGTCTCTTCCATTTCTTGAAGAGCCTCCGCCTTTTTTATGAGCCATGATCTATACCTCTTTATTTATTATCCCTTCTCAAATCCAATTCTAAAACAGCAATGGGAACTATTATGATTATTCAAAATAATAATTTAATAATGTCTCTACAAGTTATATATAACTAATCTCCAATGTGCCAGGATAATTATTATCTATCTCGTTAAGTCCAACAATCATAGTGTTAAGAATTATCTTTAATGATTTCTCTTCATCAACATTGATATACACTATCGGAATAGACGATTTCAGATAACCATCCCTCTGTTTTACTTTCTGATTTATTTTTGCTACTCTGTTAATTGCAAGTATTGATGTCTGTACTAAAGCTGAAATGGCTGAACATACAACATCTGCCCCCTTAAATCCAAGACCAGTATGCCCTTCAACTTTTATCTCAATTTCATTCTTCCCTTTGGTAAATATTATATCATCTTCTAAAACAAAATTTTTAAAATATACCCTAACCACTAAGTGCCTATTGACATCTCATTTATTTTTAATTTTGAATACTGTTGATGATGCCCTAAGGTTCTTGTATAATTCTTTCTTTTTTTAAACTTAATTCCACGTACCTTCTGTCCCTTTACATCTCCAAACACTTCTGCTGTAATTTTAACATTTTCAAGATACGGCTGGCCAATACTAATATTATCCTCATCAACAAACATCAACACCTTGTCAATAGTGATACTTTCTCCCTTTTCTTTTCTCATCCTATCAACATTCAACATCATATCCTTTTCAACTTTATATTGTTTTCCGCCAATTTCAACTATTGCATACATAATAAAAACATCCTAAAAAAATTTGAAAGGGAAGGAATAACCTCCCCTTTTTTGGGCCCACAAGGACTCGAACCTTGGACCTGCTGATTATGAGTCAGACGCTCTAACCGACTGAGCTATGGGCCCTGATAGAATTAAATATCCCAAATATCGTATATTTGTCAAGAAAATATTTGTTTTTTGATCATTTTTGTATTATAAAGCTGATTCTTCACTAGCGTAACCCAAGGCCGCAACCAAAGATCGATAAAATTTGTTATTCCTATAAAGTTGGATATCCTGAGTCCGACGGGGCCAGCTTTATGATTAGAAGACAGAATTGAATTTATATAAGTGCTTAGAAGCTTACTAACCTCTTCAAATAAAGAGAAGAATTATTCTGGCTTTGCCTAGTCTAGATATTGTGTTAGGATAACTCGAGTATTATGTAAACTCAGAGTTCATGGTTTGATAATGAAAATACATCGATCTTCGCTATATACCGTTGCTAAAAAAAGGATATCGAGTCATGTTATATGAGAGAATAATCATCTTGACTATAGTAACTGCGACTGCCCATACATCCCCTTTAATGGTGGGAAACAACAGAAATCTTTAAAGGTAATATCGTAACTATTCTCATTCTCATCAATTATCTTATTAATTATAACTGTTATTTGCTGTTGAAATATAGGTCCCATAGGGAAAACCATAATACCGCCATCTTTTAAATATTCCATCAGATGAAATGGTCTCTGATTACAGGCTGCTAGTATGATCATGGCATCAAAATACCCAAGATCCCCCTCAAAGCTGATGAGTTCACCTGTAAAAAATCTAACATTATCAATATTTAATTTAGTTAATCTTTTTTTTGCTGAGGCTGAAAGTTCCTGATTATAGTCAATTGTCACAACTTCCTTTACAAGTGAGGAAATTATTGCTGTTGAGTACCCAGAGCCTGTTCCTATTTCAAGAACACGACTATTATTTTTTAAGGATAAACAGCTTATCATTTTTGCGAGAGAGAATGGGGGGTCGCTTGTTTCATTATTACATATTGGAATAGTCTCATTAGTATAGAAATTATTCTTAAAAATGGAATCAAAAAAATCTTTCTGTTCGAATTTTGAATAGGCATCAATAATTTTTTTGTTGATACCCTCCTTTTTTAACGAGATCAGGAAATTTTCTTTTGCTTTACTCATATATTAGTAACTATTTTCTCTTTGCAAAGATATAAATAAAAGATAAATCAAACAACTATCAGGATAAAGTAATATTCATCTAATCAAATTGAATAGTATCTTCAAATTCATGTATCTTGTCAAGATTGTCAAATTTTGTGTACTGATCCCAGAACTTCAGTTCCACATCTCCAACAGGGCCGTTCCTTTGCTTTGCTATAATCAGATCAACCCTTCCCTTTCTTTCTGAATCCTTTTTTACCTTTTCTTCACGATAAATAAATATTACAACATCAGCATCCTGCTCTATAGAGCCGGATTCTCTTAGGTCAGAAAGCTGCGGTCTCTGGTCAACCCTTGTCTCTACTGCTCGTGAAAGTTGAGATAATGCTATTACTGGGACAGATAATTCTCTGGACAACTGTTTTAAGGATCTTGATATCTCTGCAATTTGAAGGTGCCTATCCATCTTAATTGAACTTGTAATAAGCTGTAGATAATCAACAATAATAATACCCAGCTTCTCTTTTTGGGCCATTCTTCTTGCTTTTGACCTTAACTCGAACATGCTTATAGCTGGAGAATCATCAATAAAGATCGGGGTCTTTTCAAGTACACCCGCAACACTATACAGTCTTTTTAATTCTTCTGCGCTAATATGTCCTGTTCTAACTCTTTGAGAGTCTAT
>JAXHTB010000530.1:0-2201 GCA_034190185.1 Spirochaetota bacterium
AAGAGTCATTGCAAAGCTCGAGTAATTTCTCAATGAATGAAATACAAGCTTCCACTATCTGCAACAGAGGCATCCTTTTTGCACAGGAAAAATCAACAAAAAAAGATTCAGAGGAGCAAGCTCAGGATGATAGCACTGTAACAAGGGGGATACTCATCAAGGTGATGCTCATTACGATGATTGTCTGGTTTGGATTGAGTGTCTATCTCTTTTCCCTTTCTAAAAAGATAACAAAACTGGAGAAAAAAATTGATGAATTATAAGAAAATAATAATTATTATTGTTATTGTAAGTCTTATTGTGATAGCATTCTTGTCTATGGACGGGATGCTTACACCTTACGTGTCTTTTCAGTCAGCAATCAGTTCAGGTAAATCTGTTCAAATTATAGGCAAGCTCAGTAAGTCTGACACAATGGAATACTTTGAAGGCTACTATATTTTTTCAATGAATGATGACGACGGTACAAAACTCAGAGTAATTCACAGGGGAACTCAGCCACTTAACTTTGAACATGCTGATCAGGTAGTAGCACTCGGTTCCTATAACAGCGAGGAAAAAATATTTGAGGCTGATAATATTCTTGTAAAATGCCCGTCAAAATACGTAGAGGATAAAAAGTAAATATAAAATAAATCATAAGAGGATTTTTTCATGAATATTGGAACAATACTTATATATATCTCATTGGCTGTATCTATAGTATCGCTTTTTTTTCTTGCAAAAAGCGCAAGGGGAGATGCGAACTCATTGATGTCAGCAGAAAGACTATTCTATCTCTCAGGCATAACTATAGTTTTTACATCAATTCTTCTTCTTGTTGCCTTTTTAACTGGAAGCTTCAATTTCAGTTATGTTTATAGCTATTCATCAAAAGATATGCATTTCATCTATAAGATTGCTGCCTTCTGGGCTGGGCAAGAGGGTACATTCCTGCTCTGGATACTACTCCTTTTCATTTTCGGCGCTTTAGTTATAAGAAAAAAGGATGAAGATGAAAACATAGTCTTATCAATTGTCATTATTACTCAAATATTTATTTTAATTGTGCTGTGCATACATAGTCCTTTTAAATATGTCTGGCAGGCATTTCCGAATCGTTTCAGGCCAGGAATCGCTCCACCTGATGGTTCTGGTTTAAATCCACTGCTATTAGATCCATGGATGATAGTGCATCCTCCTATTCTATTTCTGGGTTATGCATCTGCCACCATACCGTTTGCATATGCAATTGCTGCACTTCTCAAAAAGGATTACAAGTCATGGGTGCAAAGATCATATAACTGGCTTCTTTTCTGCATGACTAGTCTTGGTATCGGAATTTTCCTTGGAGCTTATTGGGCGTATAAGGTTTTGGGCTGGGGCGGTTATTGGGGTTGGGACCCTGTGGAAAATTCTTCTCTAATTCCTTGGCTTATTATTGTCGCTCTTATGCATGGTCTTTATATCCAAAAGAGAAAAAATATTTTAGTCAAAAGCAATCTCTTTATGGCAATTATATCTTTCGTCCTTATATTTTATGGGACCTTTCTTACAAGGAGTGGAGTGCTGTCTGATTTTTCAGTTCATTCATTTGCTGACCTCGGACTTTCAGGATATTTGATTTTCTTTATCATTTTTTTCCTTTTTATTGGAGTCTTTCTTTTTATAAAGCGCTTTAAGGAGATAGAGACTTCACAGCTTAGTAATAAAATTTTAACATTGGAAAATCTGCTTACATATGGGATACTTACACTCTGTGTTTACTCCCTCTTTATTCTTACTGGCACATCAATGCCTATCTTATCAAAAATATTTCTATCAAATCCAACATCTGTTTCAATAAAATTCTATAACACAATATCCATTCCTCTAGGAATTTTTATTCTCTCCTTTCTTATCCTTGCGACCTTTTATCAGTTTAAAAAGGATATTAATAAAAAAAATATAATTCTGATAACATCTATCTCTGTGATCTCAGGCATTCTACTCAACGTATTCCATACCAAAAGTATATCAGCATATATATTTATAACTCTCGGGCTATTTATCATAATTCAGAATATTATAAACCTTATTAAGTATAAAACTGAAAATATTATTTCTTCTCGTTTGGCACATATAGGTGTAGGATTCCTGGTGATCGGTTTTATTACATCAAATATTCACTCCTTTGCTGTTCAAAAAATTCTTCCTATGGGGGTGGAGAAAGATATTGAATC
>JAXHTB010000531.1:0-2178 GCA_034190185.1 Spirochaetota bacterium
CCAAACAACTTGTGGAACTTCAACGCGGCACAATACGTGTGATGTCTGAAATCAATAAGGGTTCTGTATTCGCCTTTACCCTCCCTGTATCGAACATAAGTTTACCCGGGATCTCTGATGGCATTATTATTGGAGGCAGCAGGGAACTGTCATCCCGCGTTTCAGGGGAAACTGAAAGTCAATTTAGGATTCCTGAAGGTGTGCCTGATATCACTTTTGAGGATAATCCTGCATTTCTGGTTGTCGATGATGATCCTGTCAATATCAGGATTCTTCAGAATTACCTTGAATCGAGGAATTGTATTGTAAAAACAGCTTCCGATGGATTGTGCGCGCTTGATATTATTAAGGATGATGATTCCATTGATCTTGTGCTGCTCGATATAATGATGCCCGGAATGTCAGGTTATGAGGTGTGCAAAAGGATACGCATGATCCATTCTCCTGAAGAGCTTCCTGTTGTTATGCTCACAGCGAAGAACCTTGCTTCAGACATCAATGCTGCCTTTGAAGCAGGAGCCAATGATTATATTACAAAACCTTTTCAGGTAAGTGAGCTTCTTGTCCGAGTAAATGTAATGTTGAGGCTGAAAAATATCAATAAAAATGCAGCTACAGGCATTTCACTTGGTGGTAAGACAAATTATTATTTTTTTGAGTTTGCTGATATTACTCATATTTCTTCAAGGGCAAGAAAAGTTATTGTTTACACAAAGGAACGGGAAGTTGAAATTCCGGTTTCAATGAAAGAAATATTAGAAAAAATTCCAGGGGACATGTTTGTCCGAATCCACAAACAGCATATTGTCAATATTCAGCATGTCGGAAAACTTACTCATATCCTTTCCGGACGTTACCGTCTGCTTCTTATAGATCATAAGAACACGGAACTTCCAATTGGAGCAGCGTTTCTTGATACATTCAGAAAAAAAATTCAATAATGACGCACCGTTCATTACAGTTCACGCACCGTTAATAACATTTCGCAAAAAATTTTTTTCCCGACTATTGACTGCTTTTTTCTAATCTCTTAAATTGTATTTAAAAAGTTATAATTATAATATGAGTGTGGTCATAATTGCGAGAAAATTCAAATAATAGTTTCTGTCGTTCCTCCATCTGCAGGAAATGACATAGGGATTACTCCAATTCCGCATTTTTCATAGATTTTGAGCATACTCTAATGGCATTATAATTTTATTATAAAATTAAAAATATATTTGGAGGATAAATAATGAAGAAGAGATTCTGTAGTTTATTTATTTAGAGTTTTACACCTTATTGTAAAATTAAATTGTTACAGTAGCTGCCAGCTATGCTGGTAAGTTTGGAAGAGTTATACCGAAAATCAGCTTCCAAACCCCTGCCTTTGGCGGTAAGGAATTGATTATAAATATCTTGGAGGGTAAATTTTGAAGAAGACATTTTGTAGTTTATTATTATTTTTTTTATTTATTTATAGTTTTTCATCATGTGGTAAAGATGAAGGAAGCGCTAACTCAACTGAAGTCGATGAGGATCAATTATTGCTCGACACCATGAATCCAACATCTGACTTGGATGGTGATGGCATAACGAATGAAAACGATACAGATATAGATGGTGACGGACTGAGCAATAATGACGAAGATCTATACGGCACATCAGCATATATTAAAGATACAGACGGTGATGGATGGACAGATTATGAAGAAGTTGAACGCTTTGTGCCAGCAGAGAACAAATTTAATCCTGCAATCGCTGACTTGCCTCGAATTCAGCTTGTATTAAAGAGTGAACCTCTGGTTAAAATGGAATACGAGACCTCATCCGGTAAAAGTGTTGAATATTCAACCTCGACATCTGAAAGTTATGAAGAAACACATACTTCATCAAATTCGTTTTCACACTCCTTTGGCACTGAACACGGCTGGAGTGTTGAACTAGGATTTGAATTTGGTACTACAGGCGCTGAACCCCATTACTTGGGCCACATCAATGTTGGAGCACACGGCACTTATACCACAGAAGACAGTTATGAATGGGGAACAGAAGAATCCTATACTAATGCCCGATCAGTTGAGAGCGCAAAAAGTATATCATCCAGTGAAGATTTGACAAAAATCGGCGGTTCTATGACCTATTCAGTAGCCTTTAAAAATACAGGGCCTATGGCCTACTCAGTTGATACCATGGAGT
>JAXHTB010000532.1:0-2178 GCA_034190185.1 Spirochaetota bacterium
CGGTATTCAGGATATTATGCCGTATCTCGGTATTGCAATTCCAATGGGCATTATGAGTTTCTTTGGCACACTTCAAAATCTTGAGTCTGCTTCTGCTGCAGGTGACAATTATCCTGCAATACCCTCTCTTGGAATGAATGGGATAGGCACAATGGTAGGTTCAATTTTTGGGTCTCCATTTCCGACTACAGTATACATTGGCCACCCAGGTTGGAAGGGATTAGGCGCAAGATCAGGATACTCCATAATAAATGGGGCAGTAATAAGCATAATTTGCCTGACAGGCATGATGAGTATAATATCATGCTCGATTCCTATAGAGGCAGGATATCCCATCCTTCTCTGGATAGGGCTTGTGATAACTGCTCAGGCATTTCAGACAACACCAAAGGAACATGCGCCAGCAGTGGCTATAGGGCTCCTTCCTGCTATATCAGCCTGGGGGCTTTCTCTCTTAAAGCAGTATATAAATCATGAAGGGAAATATTCGACAAATGATATAAATTCTCTTATATCAAGTATCCTTCCGCATCTTAAAGGGATAATTATATTTTCAGAAGGGCCGCTTCTTTCTGCAATGTTTATAACTGCTGTAACTGTTTATCTTATAGAGAAAGAGTTTCTTAAATCTGTTTACTGGACTATTCCATTAGTTATTTGCTCATATTTCGGATTCATTCATTCAACAGAAATTGGAATGGGTATGGCAGGACAGATACCTTTGGGCTATACTCTGTTTGCCTTGATAATTTTTCTTGTATATCTGTATAATAGATTTACAAAATGATAAAAGGATTATTATAAAGGAATATATTAACAATATACTGTAAGCATTTATCGCTTCATTATGAATAAAAAAAAATATACTATTGAATCCTCGAAAGATGGGACGCCAACACTTACTGTGATCAATGAAAACGGGAAGAAGGTTTATCTTCATAGCAGGCATTCCCCTATAAGAGAAGCTGAAATAAATAAAGGAAAGTTCAATCCGGAAAAATTTGATACAATTATAGCTTTAGGATCAGGGCTTGGTTATCACCTGCTGGAGCTTAAGGAGATCATTGTAAAATATAAAAAAGTAATTCTTATTGATGTGCATTTAAATATTGAAGAAGAGATAGCCAAAAATCCTTACACTCAATTTCTTACACAAAGCGAGAATGTTCTGTTTCTATGCGGATTTCCTTTAACTGAGATTGAGAAGAAATTAGAAAAACTGATTGACCTTGATAATACAAAAGGGATCAGCGTTATTGAGCATGCTCATTCTGTAAGGTCATTCAGTAATTATTATAACAATATAAGACTGATCATTGAAAAAAATATCACTCAGAAGGCTGGCAACAAGGCGACAAAAAGTGCCTTTGGGAGCCTTTATTTAAAAAATGTTATAAAGAATCTGAATCTACTATCACGATACTGTCCTGTTAGGCTTTTTTTTAATACAATGAGTGATTATCCAGCTTTAGTAATAACATCTGGACCATCCTTGGAGAGTTATATTGCGGATATTTACGAAAATCAGCATCGCTATGTTATCATTGCTGTTGATTCAAGCCTCCCTGTTCTTATAAGCAATAATATTACTCCCGATTTCTTTATATCAATAGATCCTCAACCATACGTTAATGAACATATTATGAATGCTAAATTATCGCATACAATTCCTGTGCTCAGCATTTCATCCTATCCGATCTATACAGAAGGATTTTCTCTATTATCATTAAACACACATCCATTTTCCCAGATGATAGACGAGATATTTCCTGATACAGTTGGCTCAATAGACTCGCATACAGGCACAGTCGCGGGCGATGCGCTGAAGCTTGCGCATCTATTCGGATTTTTTGCTATCGGACTGATAGGTTTCGACTTTTCCTTTCCGAATTACAAAATTTACTCAAGAGGCACTAGCTACCAGAAACGATTTTCACTCTATTTTAATAATAGATTCTTACCAGTTGAAACCTTCAACTTTAATTATATCATGAAATCGAGCAACGGTATAAAATACAATGATTTACATACACGCAGGTCTTTTATAAATTATAAGGAACTTATTGAAGGATACTTATATCAAAAAGACAAAGAGCGCTTCTTAAATATCAATTCTTCAGGAATCTCGATGAATGGAATTAGAAGGATTTTATTCAAAGATTTCCTGCATGAATTTTG
>JAXHTB010000533.1:0-2174 GCA_034190185.1 Spirochaetota bacterium
GTTCGGATGAAAGATTTCTCCATAGTTATGTTTACGACAGACATCTAATTGGATTTTTTGATGATTTTACAGCATCCAGATGGAAAAATATGGGAGGAGTCGATACAGAGATAGAGGTAATCACTCAAAGATTCTATGCCGGTCCCTTTATAAACAGCGGTTATTTTAAGGATGAATTTGATAACTGGAAAAGGGAAACCGGTGGGGGAGTAAAGGGAAAGATATCTTATAGAAGGTTGTTGGTTGAGATATATTTTGCATGGGATTTATCTGAAGGTCCATCAAGTGGGGGGGTGTTTATTACAGGGGGAAGTAGGTTTTAATGTTTCGTAATTCATAAACCTAGTATAATCTCTAATCCTGTGTTATATACTATTTTTTAATATAAAAAATCTACTTGCATTTCTTTATTGCGTTCATTTTAATAGATGAATAATTGCTTTTGTATTATTGTGATCATGGAGGAATATTATGGAACTACAAGAAGCGATCCTTAAACGGAGAAGCATTCGTAAATTTACAGATTATTATGTGACTGATAATGAGATAAAAGAGGTAATTGAGGCAGCAAGATGGGCTCCTTCATGGAGCAACTATCAACCCTGGGAGTTTATTATTATAAGAGATAAACAGACTATTGAAGAAGTAACAGCTACATATTCTGAGACAAATCCTGCAAGAAAATGTTCTCTTGCCGCTTCTGTTTTAATTGCAGTTTGCGCTAAAAAGGGTGTTTCTGGATGTAAAGAGGGTGTTGTAAAAACAAAGTATTCAGAATGGTACATGTTTGATCTTGGCATGGCAGTTCAGAACCTTGTGCTGAAAGCTCATGAGATTGGTCTAGGATCTGTTGTTGTTGGTCTTCTGGATCATGAAGCCTGTAAAAAGGCGCTGCAAGTACCGGATGATTATGAGTTAGTTGTAGTTGTCCCACTGGGAAAACCTGCTGTAGTAGGCAAAGAGGGACCACCGCGAAAAGAGCTTGAAAACATAGTATATTTAGATAAATTCGGAGAAAGCTATTTATAATAGCCCTTCTATCATCATTAAAGAAAAACCAAAATGATGTGACCTTCTGAATATAATGCTTCTACTATTTATGTTCTTGACATTTTTTAATATATTTATATAAAATATATAAATATAATTGAATCAATAAAAATCTGATGGAGGTTTTATGAAAAATATATTGAGTATTATAGTAATCTTATTTGTATTTGTCTTTATTTTTTCATGTAAAGGTACAGAAAAAGAGATGACTCTGCATGATTTTCTAAAGATTGAAGAAGAAGTTTTTTCAAGTGACCTTACTCCAGATTCCACTGAAGCCATTGTAAGCAAGTACGGTTTCAAAGTTAATCAGTATAAGGATTTTGAAGAGAGGATTGAGAGCGAACCCGAACTTAAGGCGGAAGCAGGCAAGTTAAGACTTCAGATGAATAAAGAATTGGAAAAGTCTGAATAATAGACATATATATCCTGATTCTGTTCATAATTTGTGTGTAATTAATAGTGGAAATATGACTTGAAGCGGATTGCGATAGATTCTATTTCAAACCGAAATGAAGTTGAAACAGGATAAAACTACTTTAATTAAGTGCTTCACCGCTATTATTTATATTGTATGTTACCATATGTTTTTTATTGCTTTGCTTTAAATAAAACCGAAGTAATTAATTCTATCAAAAAGCCATACAT
The DNA here is from genome assembly GCA_034190185.1 of Spirochaetota bacterium. Classification (GTDB taxonomy): domain Bacteria; phylum Spirochaetota; class UBA4802; order UBA4802; family JAFGDQ01; genus JAXHTB01. Next base: position 1,699 of record JAXHTB010000533.1, read on the forward strand.
TATACCCATTAAAATTGTTGATATGTACAACATTGAATGTGTAAAATCAGGATTTTTTGGTCCTAACATTGCACCAAAAGCAACTGGTATACTAAAAACCAATCCCATGAATATTCCGTGTAATGACCAATTTTTACAAGGAAACCGACTTCTTCCAATAGCTATCTCAATTAATGTTCTGCTAAGAACAATATTTAGGGCTAAAATAGTTGATATTCCATTTTATCTGCTTGATGCTAAATCGTAGCATACAAAACCAAATACCACTCCCAATAAAGTACTGATGATTAATCGTAAGCGTTAAGTTAGCCGCATCTTAACCTGAGATGAGTCATGCGATATAAGCCTCATTAAAAAGGAGACAGGTATGAAAAACAAATAAAGCGAGAAAGAAGTTCAATGGCAAGATCACATTAAATAATGGAGTAGAAGCGAATTAAGCCATGTAAAATATTGCAGAGAGCATAATTTAATCC
>JAXHTB010000534.1:0-2171 GCA_034190185.1 Spirochaetota bacterium
ATACCAGGTAATAATTGATATTGGAATTAAATAAAAAAGGGAAAAGGAAATTTGATTGCCTATATAATAATCAATTATCCCAATTATAATTACTAAAAGCAATGTAGTTAATAAAAGTAATTCTTTTCTTTTTAATAGTAAAGTTATAATATTCATTATGATATTATATAAAATTTTATTATTAATTACTGGAGGCAACTCTCAATATATAATAAATCTAATAAGGTATCAATGAAAAAATTACTTTCGCCTGCCATTTTAAAAAAATAAACAGAAAGGATATTGAATAATGTTTCTTTATTGACAGAGGAATAATTTCCTTTTCGAATTCTGCACAATCTCCACAGTAACATACCCAAGCACTTGATGCAAAAAAAGGTTTCTCATACTATTGCCCATTACTAATAAATCTGCATCCCACTCATGGATATACTTTAATAGATTTTCTTCTGGCGGACATTTAAAATATTCCTTTTATATCTTTAGTCCATGTGAATTACAATATCTCATTACATCAGATAATAATGTTTCCGCTTCTTTTTCTGGTTTTTCATAACATACAATATTAATTTTACATTTATTCCATGGCCTTAATTGAACAAAGCGTTTCATCGCCTTTGCTGATTCCATTGATCCGCTATACACAATTAAAACCTTTTTAACAGGTCTATATTCGAGTGAAGTGGCAATAATTGGGCGGATACCTTCTTTGATCAGTTTTAATAATACCTCTTTGGGATCTTTTACAATACCATAATCGAAAAAACCCTTTATTGCAAGTAATGCTAAATCATGATAACGAGAGTGAGAAAGGAATAGATTAAATGGATTGCCTGTTTCTTTAAGAACTGTAAATTTTACCCTTTTTTTCGACATACATGTTCAAAGTCATCTATTGCTTTTTCTATTTTTGACTTAGTTATTACAAATCTTTTGTCCCTTAGTGTATTTGCCTCTATTTCCAGACCTGTTCTAAAGGGCCCTATATCCTGGATATTTGAAGGGTTTAATATTGTAACACCAGTCAGCTCTGCTTTATGGTTTTTAGCAAGCTCAACCGAATGATCTATTAATGTTTCTGAATATGGAGAGCCACCCAGACCAGCCAGTATTCTTTTATCATAATAATTTTACCTCATTTTATGACTTGTTTTTCAAGAATTTATAGACAGTAAATTTATTAAAAAAATTATTGAAATAATTAAGCATTTCAATCTATTATGTTATAAAAATATTTTAGCATAGTGAAATTAACATCAATTTTATTATGCTCGAATCTTCCGTATAGAGATATATCAATGGCGGCTAGCATAGAAGGTGCAACAGCCTGCCTTTACTTAGAATAATCAAATCTTATTATCATGAAAACGCGATTAAATAAAGAAAAAATAAAAATACTTATAGTAGATGATCATCCTATCTTCCGCAACGGGCTTAGTCAGCTCATAAATAGTGAAGATGACCTTATTGTCTGCGGAGAAGCGGAAGATACTTTTACTGCACAAAAATTAATTAGGGAGCTATCCCCAGATATTGTAATAATAGATATTATCCTTAAAGACAGCAATGGGATAGAACTAATAAAAGACATCAATATTAAATATCCAGAAGTCTTCACGCTTACACTTTCGCTCCATGACGAGATGATATACGCCGAACGGGTACTCAGGGCCGGTTGTAAAGGATATGTCATGAAGGATAAAGCGCCTGATATGCTAATAACAGCTATACGAAATATATTAAAAGGAAATATACATGTAAGCGATGATGTTTCCAATAAATTATTCAGCAAAATGATAAAGGGCAAATCATCTCTGGAAAGCTCTCCCCTTGACCTCCTGACAGACCGTGAACTGGAAATATTTAAGATGATAGGCAAAGGATTCAATTCAAGGAAGATTGCTGATAAATTGCATATTAGTATTAAGACTGTTGAAAACCACCGTGCTAATATAAAAGAAAAATTGTGCTACAAAAACAACATTGAACTTATTCAGGGTGCCACATTATGGATTGACAGAGGTGCCTGATATAGTTATATATCGCTTATAATAATCTTTTGCCGGGACGTTCCACCTTGATCACGTCCGCCCCCAGGTCGCCCATCATCATAGTGCAGTAGGGGCCGGCCAGGGCACGTGTGAGGTCCAGTACCCGAATACCTTCCAGTG
>JAXHTB010000535.1:0-2162 GCA_034190185.1 Spirochaetota bacterium
TTCCGGACAACCCATTTATGGCTTTGCGGAAGTCTGTCCTGCCTGGCTTTATGAATATCCTTGATCTACAGTAATCTCCAAGCATGATTTATCCCCGCAATGACATTATCATATTTCTAAAGTTTGCAGGAGATATGTCCTCACGGAATCGAAACATCAATCCATCTGGTGTCACAAGTTCTATAAAAGTATTTAGTCTGTACTTAACATTCTTTAATTCAACAAGATCTCTATCGCTATTATCTCTTTGTTCAAACTTTGTCTTATAGTATCTAAATTGTCTTGATGATAGATTATGAACCCTGCAATACTCTGCCTGGCTTAATCCGCTTGTACTCCATTGCTTAATGTGATCTTGCCATTGTGCTTCTTTATCGATCTCTTGGTTTTTCATATAAGCCTCCTTTTAAAAGAGACTTATATCACATGATTCATCTCAAGTCAAGATGCGGTTAGTTTGACGCTTACTTTTCATTCCTGTGCCAATTTTCTTAAACATGGTTACAACTTTTTTGGGAAGCTTCTTTGCGATAGCTGTAATTGCCTTTTTTGCAAACTGCTTAACTGCTTCAGTTACAACCTTTTCTACTATTTTCTTAAATACTTTTTTTGCAACCTCTTTAACAATAGCAACCACAACTTCCTTCAGAATGGTCCCAATTATTGCCAATATTGCTTCATGTCCTGTCGGGTCTTTATAAATAATCGGATTATTGAAGGCATAGGAATATCTATTCCAGGATTGCGTATTCATCACATCCGGCACATAGGAATCTGCTGTTACGAACCTCGAAATCACCGGATCAAAATGTCTTGCATTATAATAATAGAAATTCGTCTCATCATCAAATTCTTGGGAATTGTATTTGGGACTAAACCTGTTATCCCCTTCCTGTATCCAAACCTCTCCATAGGGCAGATATTCCATAGAGCTTACAGGCATTCCGCTGTCATCAACAATCACCTTTACAGAATCGACCTGATCAGTCAGGTAATACATTGCCTTGCCATCCGGGACAACTGCAGCAATCCTTACACCGTTCATATAAATATTATTCACTACATAATATTGTTTTTCATCAGTGTCTTCATTGATATCTTCATCATTTTTTTCACTGTCAGCAGAGCTTACGCTTTCTATTCCAAAATAAATTGAAGGATGCAAAACTTCTACCCTGCATATCTCTCCATCAATCTCTTTAAGGGCTCTCTTCCTCAGGCGGAATCCGCTGTAATCGTAATCATACCGACCGACCACCACACCTGTGTCCGGATTGGTTACTTTCCGTATCCGGTTGGACGAATCGTAGGATAACTCCTTTGATATATTGTTTGCGTTATCGATGTGCGAGATCATATTGCCGACTGCGTCATATCGTATTACGAATCGATCTGCACCATAGTCTGAAGTATCGACACTGTTAACAGCATGATTCCAATAGTGATAATTCCATGCATCTTTAATATTTTGCGTGTCAGGATCGAATATATTCTTGGTTAAGAGATTTCCGCTAAGCGAGTAATTATAGCCCCTCTCAAATTTTTTTTCGATATCGTTTTCTTCTAACATCTCGGATATTGAAGTTCTTTTATAAACACCTTTAGCATAGCTTAGCCTGTTAAGGCCGTCATAATTATAGTCATATCGGACCGAGGCGTGTATTGCGCTTTCAGTATTGATCTCGGGCCTATTCTCAACTGATTTAATGTTATTCTCAACATCAAAAGAATATTCAACATCCTGCAGCTTGTGCGACAACCCGTTAACACTGGTAGTGGTTGTCAGATTGGCAAGCCTTCCCTTGATGTCATACTCATAATTTGAAACAACCCCGTTTCCCCGCGTAATTTCAATTATCTGGCCGAATTCATTATATTTGACATCCCGAACAATATCGCTAAATTCTGCACCGTGACTTGCGCTTACTTTATAAACACCAGGGCATTTATATCTGTAGACTGTTGTCAACCTGCTGTTTTCCACCGGTTCTTTTGGGTATTGTATTTGTGTTACCCTGTCTAGAAGGTCATATTCAAACAGGGTCTCATAAGCATAATCTTCCTGATGGCTAACGTTCCCGCCAGCGTCACCGCTCCCGCTAACGTTAGCCAGGTGGGCAGAGAAGGTGCTGGCGGGAGCGGTGGCGTCGGCGGGGGCGGTG
>JAXHTB010000536.1:0-2158 GCA_034190185.1 Spirochaetota bacterium
ATAATTTCTCTGATTTCCCAAACCCAGGAAATACAATAACATATACGAACCCAAATTCTTTTTTTGATCTAAAATCAAATTTTATCCATTCTTTAAATCCAAAACCATTTACTCCTTCAGCCCATGATGTTTTCAAATTATTATCAAAGGCATTGGATGCCTTATGAATCGTTTTTCCTTCTCGCAAACAGCTAGACGATGTAATTTTAACCGATATACCTGTCCACCTTGATTTTTTTGAATAATTTGCTGGTAAAACATAATCAATGTCTTTTAATCTTTTTTTTAATTCATCATACGAGAAAATCTTTAAACAATCATTATCATATATATCAACGTGATGCAAATATGTTGGTTTTTCATCGCTAGCAATATCTTCAATTTTTGTTAGCCGTTTATTCTCGCCAGAAAATGTAATAAAAGGAATTGATACAATAATAATAATTAAGTTTATTACTTCTCTTTTATAATTCATTACCACACCCATTTATTTAGTTACTTAATAGTTTTTTTGCCAATTATTTAGTCTCTGTTGAAATTTGAACAACCTGTTTTCAGCAAATGTTTATTATCACGCAGGAATTTACACTTACATCATTCCATTTCACCTGTTTTTCGCATTCCTCTTAACACTTTCACAATTCCTAATTCTACTTATCGCTTTTAATTTTTCTTATTCCCAATGTCATCATAAATTAACTCAATCAACATCACATATATTTTTTTAGTCTGAATCCATTTGTAAATCCATTCCTTTTAGCATGTTTTAATAAATAGTTCTTTAACAATTCTGTACCTTCTTTCACTAAACGCTGATTCCTGAATTTTTCTATGATAGTGAAATCTAAAGACCTGGCATTCCCATCAGTGTAACCGCAAAATATCTGTAAAGGGACATGATTTTGCAATATATCTTCTGTTTGTAATCCCGTCAAATTTAAAGATGATTACAATAAGTATACACCACAAAACCCTCACAAATCAAATTTTCTACAATAAGTCTGTTTATCCATCGATATATTATAGATTCTGCTTCCTTGGAAATAATCTCACAATCTAAATTTTCCACTGTTATTATAAATATCATAATGGAGGCAATGACGATCGTTTGTTTTCAACCTTATCTTCACTACTATCTATATATTTTAAAAGTTCTAATTTGGGTAAAGTTAATTTCACTTGCCAATTTTTAACATTGAAATAATTCTTATCAATTGAGTCTTTATGAAACAAATGATAACCGATTTTATTTTCTCCTCCAGAAATACCTTCTCTAATTATTTTTAAGAATTCGTTGTATGCTCCGTGATTACCGGCAATATAATCATCAGGTGTTATTGGGAAATCTTGAAATATATATTCGTTATGAAAATATCTATCACCTGCAATTCCCTGACAACCATGTGAAAAATCATCCACAGCCCACTTAATTCCACCTGAAAAATGGATTTGAATTTTATCAGCTAATGTACGACATTCTTCATTTTTTGGTATTTGTTCATTAAAATATCCATCATAATCTTCAGGTGGATCTTGATCAGAAGCAAATCCATCTTTATTTTTATCTCGTACGACTGGTAAATATTTTTCAATACTCTCTAAATATCCATGATATCTAGTTTTATAAAATGTTCCTGGTTCTAAGCTAAAAGCATAATCACCTTCTATTAAATGAGCTACTCCTCCAAGCTGATCAGATGTCTCCCCTGTTTTACGACTTTTCCATTTTATCACACCTGGATCAGTAGTTCCAGCAAATATACCTTTAATCTCATTATCTACAATTAACACAAAAATATCATTATTCTTTTGTTCGTCCTCCTTTGATGGCAAGGAAGTGTCTCTTATTCCTACAATGTTTACATTAAAATCATCCCAATTACATTGAACAATGCGTGAAAGAACATTAACATCTTTTAAATAGCGGACTTGCTTCTATTTCATCATCATCTAATGAATAAGAAAACCCAAATCTTCATGCACCATAATTAGAAGACCGATCCAGTCACTAATCGGGATAAACATAGATCAGCTTAGCCGACTGCACAAAAAAACCGCACAACTCATAATTTCGGGTATGCGGCTCGCTTTAGCTCATACAAATTCCCTGCAGGAAATCGCATCGTCCAACGGAACATTATGCGATAATGCGGGAAGA
>JAXHTB010000537.1:0-2154 GCA_034190185.1 Spirochaetota bacterium
CTATCAACCTCAGTGTTTTCAAAGAACCAATAAAATCAGGAGATTATTCTCCTTGTTCGTCTTTTCGTCACCTTTGGCTGACCAGTTTAGCGTGCATATGTTCACTTCATGGCTGTTACAGTCAATTATTGCTAAATATGCATCAATTATGGCCTATTGTGCCTACTAATAATTTTTTTCCATGTAACAAATAAAGGTTATATGTTAGGTAATCTCTACACCTACTTCATTTTCTTTTAAAAGAGCACGCGCATTTTGGATGGCATTTTGCATATCTTCCTCAGGAGTTTTTGAAATATAGCCATGGCCCGGATATATTTCGTTTATCTTTTTGTTTATTAGTGAACCAATTGAATTAATATAATCACCTACGCTCCCCGATTCACTAATATAGGAAAGCGTTCCTCCTGCAAAAACAGTATCACCGCTAAATAGCAATTGTTGGGTAAGCTCATAGATACAGATAGAACCAGAAGTATGCCCAGGTGTATGAATTATCTCAATACTATAATTTCCAAGATCAAAACGAGATCCATTTTCTAACCAGAGGTGAACTTTGGGGGACAGTTGATTAAGATCTCCTGATTTATACATTGTAACGTATCTGTCTTCAACAGTAATCTTTATAGCAGAAAAACAGTGGGCTGCGATAAGGGCATAATCCTGAAAATAACGATTCGCTCCAATATGGTCAAAATGCTCATGTGTATTGATTACTATATCAACATCCCTGATTTTAACTCCCAAATCCAACAAGGACTTCTGTAATTTGTAAAAATTATTATCAACCCCTGAATCTATGAGAATATTTTTATAGTCTCCCTTGATTAAATAGCTATGACTGCTTTCACCCTCCCCCTTCAACCAAAAAATATTGGGATAGAGCTCAACAATCTGATTATTCTCTTTTATAACTTCAATTTCCATTTTATTTTTCTTGCGATCTCCTTATTTTCATAAATCTAAAAGAGATGATCCATGTTATATGATTCCTCAGTTACATCTCAAAACTAGTAAAGTTTCATTTTTCCCAATAATAAATTGTACATGCTTCTTGAAATAATTTTATGCACTTTATGAATTAATTATAAATAATAATTCACTTATCTTATGCAAGTCAACAATCCAACTTCGATGATCAATGATATCGCAAATATATAATAAATTAATCATCTCTTCATAATAATTTAATAATTATTCCACTTATTATTGGTGAGTTAAAAGAGTTAAAATTGAGGGTTAGCAGTATGTTATCAATTATAAATTCAATATCTTTTATTATAATAATTACTGTTTTGGGATATACCTATTATCATTCATGCAGGGACTCTGCGGATAATCTTCTAGGATTATTAGGGGACACAAAAGAAAAAGAAATTCCAAGATGTGATATTTAATAAAATTATATAATCTCTTAATAATTACTTAATAATTACTTAGGAGATTATGTCTAAATGTTATGTTCAATATATTTCTGGACAATCATAATAAACATTAATATTCGGAGGAAAAAGTGAAAATAAAAACTTCAGAAAAACGATATACATTCCTGAAAAATAAAAATCGAATGCGTTATTTCTTATCCACTTCTCTTTTTATATTTCTATTCATGCTCTTTGATTCATCACAAGTGAAGCTATTTGGAAATGAACAAATCTCATCAAACAACAAACCAGAGATCATAGAATCAACAGTAGATATAGAAGAAGAGAACATGGAAGATGGGTCTGCTTCATATTTAGCAGAAGCTGGGAAATTTGAGATAGGGGATGATCCAACAGTATGGATTTTAATAATTCTATTTAACCTGGCAGTAGCTGTTGCTATTGAACGTACAATATATCTGTACAAAAATCGTGGGAATAATTCTGAACTGGTGGACATTTTAACAACTAAGTTGAGTGAAAGATGCAATGATTGCAGAGAACTTGTAGAAAAAGTTAGAGATAAGATTTATGGAATGGAAGGTCGAATAGCAGCTAAAACCCTGCAGGGATGGAATTATGGAAGAGAAACCATGAATGAATTCTCAAAGGCTGCTATAGAATCAGAGAAACGTCTGCTTGATAAAAGACTGATAGTCCTATCGACATTGGGCAACAATGCACCATTCATTGGATTACTGGGAACTGTGCTTGGAATAATGAAGGCCTT
>JAXHTB010000538.1:0-2152 GCA_034190185.1 Spirochaetota bacterium
TCGACACTGACTTCATTACTAATTTCGTATATTTTCCCAAGATTATTAATTTCAATTATATTTTTTGCCATGACTTTTAAATAGCGTCTATCACATTTGAGATTCAGAATAAATTATACTAATTTTTAGTAAAATTATTATTTTATTTATATTTTAATATTTACCAATTTACGATAAATCCTATTATTGTATTATTATCTATAAAAAATATTCAACACTTAGTCTTTAATGGAAAAACTTTTATATATTCGAACAAGTATCTCATCATTTTCAAGTATTTCCCCTGAGATTACTTCTGTCCAGTTATCGCCAACAAGTCCACATTGAAGATCAACCTTTTCAACAGGCAATTTGGAAATTGAAAGTCTACTCTTTTTCCAAACATGTTTTTCACCATGTTTCGGTTTAATCTCAATTGGAGATACAATAAAGGCTTCGTTTGGCACTTTGAGAACATTACTTTTACTTGAAACAACTACAGTAACTGTAGCAGTCATACCAGGTTTAAGCAGTAAATTATCGTTCTTACATATTACAATAGCTTGATAAGAAACTATATCTCTAACTTTTATCGGTTTAATGCGCACCTGGGTTATATACCCTGTAAAGATATTATCGGGATAAGCGCTAACAGTGAATTGAACATTCTGGCCCTTCTTTACATAACCGATATCTGACTCATCAACATGAATGATTAACCGCATTTTACTTAAATCTTCAGCAATAATAAACAATATTTTTCTGCTATTAATCTGTGTATTTCCTTCTATCTCGCGTGAAATAACTATTCCATTAGATGGAGATAGAATACGAGTATAATCCTTTTCTTTTAAAGCTATTTTATAATCAACTTTTATCTGTTTAAAAAGTGATGATACCTTTTTATACTTTAATTCAGCTAGTTCCATATCCTTTTTTGAAATTAAATTCTCTTTATACAAATTCCTCTTGCCGTCCCTTTCTCTTTTTGCACTTAGTAGGTCAAGTGAAGCTCTTTCCATCTCTGCTTCAACCTTTGCAAGTGTCTGCTCAATTTTAGAGGTATCCAACTTTGCAAGTAACTGATGTTTTTTAACCTTCTGATTAAAATCGACATATACATTTGTTACTAATCCACCTCTCTTACTTAAAACCTTATGAGAGTTTAGAACTTCAAGTCTTCCAGTTACTGATATGGTTTTTTTTATATCTCCGATTGACGCCTTTTCATATTCATACACTAATCCATTACTACTATTACATCCCTTTATAAATAAATAGATTACTAATATTATTACTAAAAAAATAATTATCCCAATTATATTTTTTCTGCTTATTTTTCGCATAAATATTCCTCTTCCAGACCAACGATATGAGACAATTGCGCAAGTGTTGTGAGATAATCATATCTTGCCTTTAAATAACTCAGTTCAGCTTCAAGAACCATTCTCTCAGCATCCTGAATATCAAGATGAGAAGCTATGCCGTTCTCATAACTCTTTTGAGCAAGCAGCAAGTGTTTTTTCGAATTTTCTATTACAAGCATAGATATCTCAATCTGCTTGCCTAATTCATTCATTGTTTTAAAAAACTTGCTTATAGTGGATCTCATCCGATTAATCTTCTTTTTCTGAATATATTTTGATTTATTATAATCAGCAATTGCTGCATCTGTTTTTGCTTGAATTCCTCCTCCTGAATAGATAGATAAAATTGCTCTCATACCAATATAGGTTGAGGAATCCCAATTCCCCCCTTTAAAGTTATCCTCCATTTTATTTCTTGTCAAAAATTCATCATTCTCAATCCCCACCCCTCCAGCAATATCCACTCTGGGTATATGAGCCCTTCTCTCTACTGAAATATTCACCCTATCCATTTCCATTTTTAATTTTGATATCTTGATCAAAGGAGAATTTTCTTCTGCAAGGCGATACAATTCGTTAAGACTAAAGCGTAAAATTGGAAGTTCTTTTATATCAATTGGGGATATTTCAATATTTTCATCTAAAATACCAATCGATGATAAAAGTTCGCCTTTCATCATATTCTCAAAATTCTTAGCCTTTTCATATTTAAGTGTTGCATCAGCCAGATTCACATCTGCCTTGGTGACATCAAGAACTGGCCTCTGACCATTTTTGAAAAGTGTTTGTATTTTTTTTAACTTAAT
>JAXHTB010000539.1:0-2140 GCA_034190185.1 Spirochaetota bacterium
CTAATACAGGCAGAGAGAATTGCCTTTGAACTTCGTTATAAACAATGCGAACATTATCCTTCTCAATAAAGCTGTAAAGATCTGATATTATTGGAGGAACTCCCACATATCCAAGTCTTAAATCTGTATCGATCGGTTTTCGTTTTTCTATCTCAGTAATTTTGTTGTTTATTCTTTCCTTAAATTTTTTCGGATCCCCATCAAAATCGCTTGAAGCGAGTTGGAACAGGTGGACTTCCTCTCCATAAGCCTTATTCTCACGCCATAGCAGATCATCCAGATGGTGAATTCTTTGACGAATAGAATCAAGCTTGATCTTTTCTTCTTCTGCATATCTTATATTTACGTCAAGACTTTGAGCAAATCTTAAAAGCTCCTCTTTTATAAGATGCTTAAGTTTACTATGAGGATAGGCAAATGATAAAACTTCTATGCCTTTCATAGAAAGGACCTCCATTAGCGCAATTGTTTCAGAACAATCACCACCGACAACTCCCACAACAGTTTCTATTCCGCTTTCTTTAACAATACCGTATATTCCAGAGATCCAACTGCAGCAGGTTTCCGGGAAGCCGTCTTTTCTTGCTGTCATTAAAAACCTGCCAGGGTCCTCGTGAGTAATAAAAATATTATTCAGATCGACTGGGATCATATCTGCTGCATAAATGATCTCGATCGGTATTGTAGATGTAATACCTATTTTTTTTTTCATCTTTTGAGCCTTGTCATAAATCATAATTGATGCTGTTTATAAAATTGCAATAATCGTCTTTACACTAATATTAGATGAATGCAAGCAATATAAATAAAAAGCAAAAGGCAGTAATATAATAGAAGAGTTATGAACTTTATAAAGTTATAAAAGAAGGGATAAATATATTTTCAATAATTGGCGTTTAGTTTAATAATATACATTACTTTTTTTAGAATGAGTAAAATTTTATTTAGTTTATCCAAAAACTATAAGAGTCGCTTAAAAGTAACATCCTTTCAATTTTTTTACTGAATAAGCTGGACAGGCTTTATGGCGCTGAAATAATATTGAAAGTCAGATGTATACATTGCTAATGAAAACAGATTCTTTACTTGGCAGATATATATACAGAAGATAAACTATACTTATAATTCACTCAGAGTATCAAGATCACCCTGCTGTAAAGTGTCATCAGTGCAGCTCCATACAACAGATTGGATCTGTTGGATATCCTCAAAGCTCATTGATGCCACTTCTTTATCCTTAAGAATATCTATAATTTCTTTAATACACCCTGTGCTTGCTAAATCGCATACAGAATATATATCTTCTCCATCACTCGGCGCATCCTTGTCCAGAGCCATACAGAATACCGGCAGCGCAACAGTTTCAGTTCCTCCAGGGCTAATAGTAATTGATATTTCTGTAAGCATCAACATCGGCTGATTATCACTGGAAGCAGGATCAAACCATATGCCAGGTTCTACTGTGTAATTTATTTCTGATAAGCTGGTATTCGTAAGAGTAATTGCCAGAGAAAATGAGCCTCCAGAGGGCATTAGACCGCTTTCATTGAGACATCCCATCATACAATCCAGATCATCAGGGTCGCATGCTGAAATACAATTTATGTAATCAGTTAATATTTCTTGAGTCCAACTAAGTGTAGAAGTCGTATCACCATCAACCTTAGTAATTGTAAGTCCATCTGGCAGAGTAACACTTCTGCATGTCTCATTAAAACCACCTTCTATACTGGTGTTATCATCATCTGAGTCGCTGCAAGCTAATATTACCAGAATCGAAGCCATAATTAGAGATAATAATATATTTTTCATTATTAGACCTCCTTTAATTTGATAGCATAAGCTTTTCGCCTTTGTGTGATTATTAATTATGTTTCTTTTATTTGTAAACAAATAATTTGAAAAAAATGCAGTGATATAATTTCTGATCAAATATTAAAAGTAAATATTTCCTCGAAAATCCTTTCTTTCTGTGTTGATCTTCGTAAATCTGCGGCTTTTTTTATATTCTGGCGCAATTTTCTATTTTTTAGAAAAGATACACATTTGTGCGTTTAGTTTTTCTCTCATCTCAGTATGAATTGGCCAAGATGAAGTGATAACAAGGTTAGAGTCCAGCAAAGAGTTGATCAGAGTCTCC
>JAXHTB010000054.1:0-14131 GCA_034190185.1 Spirochaetota bacterium
AAAAAGCTGCTCAATGACGAAATAAAAGCCAGAACCAAAAAGAACCTGATACAGGGCAAATCCCTAATGGAAATGCTGGAGAACTCCATTAAGAGGTACCACAACAAAATCATAACCGCCGTAGAAGTCATTGAAGAACTCATCGAATTGGGCAAAGAGATTCAGGAGATGGATAAAGAGCCCCAGGAATGGGTTTATCAAAATTTGAATATGCCTTTTATACGGCCATTGCCAATAATGACAGCGCACGACAGGTAATGGAAAAAGACAAGTTAAGAGAACTTGCTGTTGTGCTATTTGAAAAAGTAAAGGAAAACGCTTCAATAGACTGGACAATCAAAGAAAATGTGAAAGCCGAATGGACGCTATGAACATAGTATTGCTTTTATTAACAATAAAATAATTATATTTGGAGGAAGTTATTTTGACTCTGAAGATAGTGAGATTTTTTTAGGAGATACATGGGAATTCGATATCAACACCTATACATGGACACAGTTTAACACAAATGGTGAAAAACCAAGCGCACGTAAAGCACACAACATGACTGCTATTGATAATGATAGAATCATTCTTTTTGGTGGACATGATGTAAGCTTAGTATTAAACGACACTTGGTAGTATGATATTTCTGATCACTCATGAACTGATATAACCGGCAGCATAACTGGCACACCTCCTGCACGATTGTCCTATGCAATTGCAAAAGCGAATAATAACAAAGTTATAATTTTTGGTGGAGATTATGGCAACTATCCAAATTTTTCTCAACTTGACGACTTATGGGAGTTTGACGCTTACGATACATCCACATGGACAGAGATAAATATCACTTCATCAAAACCATCTGAAAGAGGTTCTCACAAAATGAGTAGTGTAAATAACAATATGATCATATTATTCGGCGGAGGAAATAATTATATTGATGGTGATTATATAAATAGATTTAATGATACCTGGGAGTATGATATAGATAGTAATACCTGGTCTGAAAATTAAAATATTTTTCAATAATATTTGTTATCATTCTCAGATCACTAAAACATAGAGCATTAATCGAAATCTATTTTTTTTAATCATTTGCTTTATTGGTCGCCTGCTCTGCTGTCATCACAGGGTTCATCATCATCAGAAGCTCTGTGGTGTTCTGCACTTGATGCAGTTGTACAGTAAGGAAGTTCCTCATCATTTTTCTGTTTCTCTTCCTTCTCAATCTGTTCTACATTTTTCAATTTTTTATCTTCCATAATTTTATTCTCCTTTTATTATTTATATTCTTCAATAATTTTTTTCAAAACTGTTCGATCAATATCCCGATTCACAAGAGATCCTTGATTAAGAATAGGGAAGTGATCTTCAAAGGTTACACGATTGTTTTTATATATAATTCCAATTGGTATTTTATCTCCCCATTCATTAGCAGTTAAGATCGCATCTTCCCAGGATGTAAAATCGTAATCATTATTTAGCATATAGCAGCGTTTTTCATACCAAGCGAATGTATTTATCCTGTTGAAGGAGACGCATGGTTGTAACACATCAATTAATGAAAAACCCGGATGTGCAACTGCCTGACAGATCAGGTCTGCAAGGTGGTCCACCTGTCCAGCAAAACCCCGTGCAACGAATCCAGCCTTCATGGCAACAGCAATAGCTATGGGATTGAATTGTGATGATGGCGCTCCATTTGGCTGCATTTTAGTGATAAAGCCTTCATCAGCAGTGGGGCTTGCTTGTCCTTTAGTAAGACCGTACACTTGATTATTATGCACTATCAAAGTGATGTCAATATTACGACGTATTGCCGCTAAAAAATGATTTCCACCCTCACTATAGTTGCATCCATCGCCACTCTCAACAATTACGGTCATATCTGGATTAACAAGTTTTGCGCCAGTAGCCACTGGTAATGATCTGCCATGAAGTCCATTAAAAACATTTGCATTTAAGTAATGTGGAGTTTTTGCTGCCTGTCCAATTCCAGAAACAAGAAGCACCTGATGAGGTTCAAGGTTGCTGGTCACAAGAGCCTGCTTAACAGCCTTAAGAATTGAAAAGTTAACACATCCAGGACACCATGCAGTTTCATAATTGCCATAATCACTCATAGATACCATAGGTCTACCCCACTTTATTTTTTCTATGATAGTCTTTTATTAACAGTATATAGAATTTTATCATTAGAGACTAACATTATATAAATATAAAAGTTAAAAATTTATTCTATAATCATTTAGAAAGCATATTTAGAATATATTCCATAGTAATCGGCAGGCCGTCATATCGAATCACCTTTCTTTTGATTTTAAAACCTGTTTCGCGTCTAATCAAGCGAGCCAACTGTCCAGTTGCATTTCCTTCGACACATACAACCTCATGCGCTTCTTCAAGATAATTCATAAAAGTGTCAGGTGCGAGTGGCCACACTTGAGAAAAGTGGAGGGTTGCTGTGCGTTTTCCTGAATAACTCAGACTTGTGGCTGCTTCTCTGACTGCGCCTTTACTTGATCCCCATGATACAAGGAGTAGATCGGGTTTTTCATCCCCTTGCGCTTCTGGTGGAATAACTTCATTTATTAGTCCATCTATCTTTTTTATGCGTTTCTGTACCATAAGCCTGCGAACAGTCAAATTTTCAGTGATATGCCCATCCTCAGTATGTTCGTCGCTGTCTGCCACAACAAGGTTTTTGGAAAATCCAGGTATTAGGCGTGGTGAAACACCATTTTCTGTGATAGCATAACGGTTATATGGCAAAGATACTGTTTCTGGATCAGTTCCTGCTTTTACAGGTTGAAGTTTGTCAATATTAAATGGTGATGTGTCTTGAAATGAATCGGCCTGGAAGTGATCCGTTAATATGAAAATAGGGCTTTGATATTGTTCTGCAAGTTCGAAAGCCTTATGAGTCAGGTAAAAGCATTCATCTATTGTTCCTGGTGCAAAGATAGCCCTTGGAAATTCACCATGTCCTGAATGAAGCACAAATTCAAGGTCAGCCTGCTCAGTGCGTGTTGGTAGACCTGTAGCCGGCCCAGGACGTTGAGCCACAACTATAACTAATGGAGTTTCGGTCATAGCAGCTAAGCTCACTCCCTCGACCATCAAGGCAAAACCGCCTCCTGATGTGCCTACCATGCTTGGTGCTCCTGCAAAGGATGCTCCAATTGCCATATTGATGGCTGAGATTTCATCCTCTGCCTGCTCAACGATAATACCTGCATCTTCAGCTTTAGCTGCTAATGTCGCACCAATGGATGTTGCTGGTGTCATGGGATAGAAAGAATAGAATTTTAATCCTGATGTGAGTGCACCGAGTGCAATCGCATCATTTCCAGTCATAAGTAGATGATTCAGTGCATAGTTGCTGGCAGGCAGCTTTTCAAATGATAATGATTGTTCTCTTGTCCAGGAATATGCAGACTCAAACATGCTTACATTTTGTTTAAGCTTAACATTGTCCAAGGAAGAGAAGAAGTCTGTGATTACCTCTGCAACCAATGATTGATCAAGGCCTAAAAGCGAAGAAACAACACCCAGGGCAGAAATATTTGACAGCTTATCTGATCCCCATTTTTGAAACGGAACTTTTAGTAACCTAGTCTCATCATCGATTTTTTCTTCAATTTTCCAGTTTTCATCAATAATTGCGCATCCATCAGAGGATAGTTCCTGTACATGTAATTTTGCAGTTTCTTCGTTTAGTGCAACAAGAATATCCACGGATTCTCTGGGAGCAATCACCTTCTTTGTTCCCAAATGAATAGCAAAAGTGTTATGGCCGCCTCTTATACGTGATTGAATGCTCTGAGTTACCAGAACAGAATATCCACTTTTTGTGATGGACCTGATGAGTATTTGTCCAACAGTTAACAAACCCTGACCTGCTTCACCACCTATAAGAATATTTTTTGTTTTACTGCTCATCATAATACTCCTGTTTTAAGATGCTGGAGATTGTAAATCTGATCAAATGAATGTGAACTTAATTATCGCTTATTAAATCTCATTCTTTAATTGTTCCTAATTTCCAAGAGGGAGTCTTTAATACATAATGATATATTTTCTTATAGCATGTCAATTGAATATTGAATTAAATACTTATACAAATTAATTATATTATCTATAAATATTATTTAGATTGACTCAATAATACAAATAGTAAATGTATTGTAGCTGATATAATAGTGACTATTGCAAATGTGAGATGAAACTTTATCCATTTTTGAAATTTAAATTTTTTTCTTAACAAACCGCTCAAAAGTGTAACGATTGCTATAATGTAAGTTATCATGCCTAAGGGTTTAATCAGATTAACTAATGTCATAATCTACTCCTGTTTATTTTATAAAAATTATTAAGAACATTAATATAAAGGATGTTATCTTTCTAAGCGCAGTCAAAACATAGACTGCACTTAGAAATCCTGATCTTTAAACTTTTCATTATGACTTTAATAAACAGAATACTATTCCTTCATTTTGCTCTCAACTCCTGGTGTATCATCTAGTTTGACTCCTTCAAGTATTTTCATATATTTCTCTGGATCTTTTTCGAATTCAGCAGGGCATCCATCACAGCAGAAGTAGATCCTTTTGCCATTATAGTCTGTATAGATATCCTTTTTTATTGGATTTCCCATTATAGGGCACAAAATTTGACCGTTCGTATCACCATATTTTTTACTCCCAGAGTCTTTACAAGAAATCCCAGTGAATGCTAACATGATAATAGAGAAAATGATGAAAAATGTGAAAGTTTTACGCATAAAAATCCTCCTGTAACTTTTTTTGCACAGTTGTGAATACTCCTGACTCTATAATTCTGCCCTAGAATCTCAATATAGACATTATAGATAAAAATTTTGTAGATACCGAGCTATACAACTGCACTATATATTTAATTAAGGATAGCTTTTAAACAGCATATCCTATTTTTTAGTCACATGTTTCTCATACCACCATTCGTACAAAACTGGTATAAGTATCAGTGTTACAATTGTTGATGTTATCAAACCTCCAACCATGGGAGATGCGATTCTTCGCATGGCAGTGTTACCTGCCTCTGTGCCCCAGAATATTGGCATAAGCCCTAACATAGTAGTTAAAACAGTCATCATTTTGGGCCGCACCCTTAAAACTGCGCCATGCATTACTGCTTGCCTGAGATTTTTTATCTTTTTTTTCTGGAGTTGTTTCAGTGCTTCGTCCAGATATACAAGCATTATAACACCTGTTTCAGCAGCTAAACCGATAAGCGCGATAAAACCTACATCTGATGCAACTGAGCGGTTGTATCCCAAAAGATACATAAACCAAAGACCACCAAGCGGCGCAAAAAAGATAGCGGTTGACATTACAAGTATTGGATGAGACGCGTTCTTGAAATGAATAAAAAGGATGACAAAGACAATCAAAATTACAAGTGGGATCAGTATGCTCATCCTCTCTGCAGCTAGCTCCATCTGTTCATATTGACCGCTTATAACATATGAATAACCTGAAAACCATGGTATCTTTTTATCTTTTATCAACATGTCAATATGTTCTTTTATCTTTTCTGCAAGTCCGCCAAGATCTGAGGATCGTGTATCAATATATAGCCATGAGGTTAATCTTGCATTCTCGGTCTTTATTCCACCTGGTCCCTTTTCAATTCTAATTGTAGCAACCTCTGAAACAGGAATCTGTCCACCTGATGGCAGTGGTATATAGATATTTTTTAGAGAGTTAAGAGATTCTCTATAACTTCTGAGGTAGCGTATATTTGCTGTCCATCTGTACAGACCAGAAATTATATCTGTAACGCCTCTTCCTCCAAGAGCTGAGGTAAGAACCTTATGTATATCTGTAACATATAGGCCATACAGTCCTGCTTTTTCACGATCAATTTCATAGATTACATAATTTGCTCCCTCAACTCGTTCTCCTATCACTGAACTTACTCCTGTTATTGTAGACAGGTGACCTTCAAGGTTTTCTGTAATATTTTCAAGTTTACCTAGATTATCCCCCATTACCTTTATTCCGAGCGGAGTTTTTATTCCTGTGGAGAGCATGTCTATCCTAGTTTTAATAGGCATTGTCCATGCGTTAACCAGACCAGGAAGCCTGACTGTCCTGTCCAATTCATCGACAATCTTCTCCATTGTCATCCCTTTTCTCCATTCCGACCTGTCCTTTATAAGAATTGTAGTCTCAATCATGCTGAGCGGGGCAGGGTCTGTTGCAGTTTCAGCTCTTCCAACCTTGCCAAAAACTTTGTCCACCTCTGGTATCTTTTTAATTAGCTTATCAGTTTCAATTAAAATCTCTCTGGCCTTTGATACGGATATCCCTGGAATTGTAGTAGGCATGTAGAGAAGGTCTCCTTCTTCTAGTGGGGGCATGAACTCTGATCCAATTGGTTTTAAAATAGAAATATTTGTAAATGGAATACTTATACCAAATATTGGGATTAGACTGAGTAAAAGTATAATAACACTAATGATAATCACTCTCTTTTTGTTTTCTAGACAATAGGTTAAAACAGGAGTGTAGATTTTGATAAGAAATCTACTCACAGGATGCTTTTCTTCAGATGGTATTTGTCCGCGAACGAAATATCCCAACAGAATAGGAAGTAAAATTATTGCAAGAAAAGCGCTTGCAGTCATGGCAAGTGTCTTGGTAAGCGCTAATGGGATAAAGAGTCTGCCTGACTGTTCAGGCAGGGCAAAAACTGGCAGGAAGCTGACAACTATTATTATCATAGACCAGAAGAGTCCTGGAGCTACCTCAAGCGTGGACTCCTTTGCAGCTTTCCAGTACAGGGAGTCGGTTATATTCTTTTCTGTCCTCCCAAGTTCTTCAAGGTGTTTGTGGGTGTTTTCCACCATTACAACACTTGCATCCACCATTACACCGATTGCTATGGCAATACCACCCATTGACATGATATTTGCAGCAACACCCAGCATATTCATAATGAGAAAGGATGTAAGAACTCCCAGAGGAAGTATGATGAGGGCAACCATTGCTGAACGGAAGTGCAGCAGAAAGAAAATCGTTACAATTGAAACAATAATAAGCTCTTCTATTATTTTTGTTGTTAGGTTATTAACTGCTCTTTGAATTATGTCTGACCTGTCGTAGGTTACGTCAATCTCTACTCCTTCAGGCAAAGAATTTTTTAGAGTCTTAAGCTTTGCCTTAATCCTTTCGATTGTTCTTGGAACATCCTCGCCCTGGCGCATGATTATTATGCCACCTACGACCTCGCCTCTGCCGTCAAGGTCCGCAAGTCCTCGTCTGATATCCGGGCCCTCAGTTATATGCGCAACGTCTCCAAGCCTTAATACTGCGCCCTGATGGGAGAATCGTACTGGTATAGACCTGATCTGCTGTACGGACTTCAAATATCCCTTAACAAGAATCATATACTCAGTCTCTGCCTGCTGAAAAAGCCTGGCGCCCATCTCCATATTTGATTTTTTTATTGCTCTTTCAATTTCGGATATTGATATTTTGTACTGGTAGAGCAGATTTGGATCCACCTCAATCTGGAACTGCCGTTTAAATCCGCCAATGGAAGCAACCTCGCTTACACCCTGAACCGCAGTCAGTTCATATCTAAGCACAAAATCCTGCAGGTCTCTAAGATCAGCAAGCGTATGCCTGCCTTCTTTGTCAACGAGTGCGTACTCAAAGATCCAACCAATAGATGTAGCGTCAGGGCCAAGTTCCAATGACACGTTTGATGGAAGTCTGCCCTGGATACCGCTTAAGTATTCCAACACTCTGCTGCGCGCCCAGTAAAGGTCTGTTCCGTCCTCAAAAAGAATATAAACAAAGCTGAATCCAAAGAAAGAATATCCGCGAACAGTTTTAGCATATGGCACGGAAAGCATTTTGGTTGTCAGAGGGTAAGTGACCTGATCCTCAACTATCTGAGGAGGTTGGCCTGGATAGGTTGCCTGAATAATTACCTGAGTATCTGAAAGGTCCGGAATGGCATCCATCTTGATCTGATAAAGACTCCATATCCCTATAAGCGTGAGTGTAACAGTCAGTATTATGATCAATATTCGGTTTTCAATGCACCACTCAATCAGTCTTTTCATGAGATTGCCCAGCCTTAATGTTGATGTTCTGTCATCTGTCCCTTTTGCAGCGCCTCTTTTAATGAAGCCTCAGAATCCAGCAGAAACTGTCCATTTGAAACTACCAGTTCTTTCTCGCTTAATCCGCTTGATACAACAGCCTTTCCATCAGACCTTGTTAAAACTACAATAGGCCTTACTTCAAAATCTCCGTCTCCCAGTGAAACAAATACATAATTCTCTTCGCCAGAATAGATTATTGACAGTTCAGGTATAGTTATTACACTCTTTGGAAGCGTTGACTTTACTTTAACATTTGCATACATTCCTGGTTTAAGGATGAAGTTGGTGTTCGGGACAACAATCCTCACCTTTAGGTCTCTTGTTTTCATATCAAGGAATGGATAAATAAGATCGATCTTGCCTGAAAATTTTTTCCCTGGGTGGGCTGTAGTTTGAATTGTAACCTGTTGGCCCTTTTTGACAAAAGGAAGATCCTTTTCAAATATATGGATAAATACCCATAGAGTTTTTAGATTTGCAATTCTGAAGAGTTCCTGACCGGATTTGATAAAAGAACCCTGGAGTACATTTTTTTTTATCAGTGTGCCGCTTATGGGTGATCTAAAATATGTTAGTCTATCAGCCTTGCCACTTTTCTCAAGTGAAGTTATCTGAGAAGAGGGCACATCCAGATAGATCAGCTTTCGGCGCGATGCAACCAGTGTTGGATCCTTAATTAGCCCTTTTATATCTTTACCCTGTGATAAATAGCTATTTTTCAATGACTGATATGTTGTTAAATACTCTTCCTTAGATGCGAGTATTTTCTGGCTGTACACGCCCATTAACAGCTCCCCCTTTTTGATACTCTGACCTTCTTTGGAAACAAAGAGTTTTTCAATCCAACCATCGTATTTTGTTGAGATTATAACTAGACGATCTGGATCTTCATTATAGTCAATATGACCAGAATAGGAGTTAAACCTTGTAAAGCGTTCCTTTTTTGTTGGGACTGTATATATCTTGGCATTTTGAAGCAGGTCTTGTGCCAGAGAGAATTTAAAGAAATTTGACTTTTTCTTTTGATGTTTTTCTTTTTTTTGATTGTCGTGTTTTGAATGATCCTCTTTCTTCTTGCTTGCTTCGACAAAGGAGAGTTTCATATTACAAATTGGACAGTCACCAGGTTCCTGTTGAATCACCTGAGGATGCATTGAGCATGTGTAATAGCCTTCCTCTGGTGAGACTGTTGCTTCCCTGGTGCAGTTTGTTTCAGTAAAAATAAATAAACTCAAAAGAGTGAGAATTATGAGACACTGCTTGCTTAATCTATTTATAGTTAGTAGTTTCATTTCTTACTATTCTCCGCGGATGGATTTTTTTGTTTTTTGTTGGGGTAATCATGAAGAAGATAGTTTAGTCTGAGTTTGCTTATATTTAGCTCTTTATATACACGGGCATGATCCAGGGAGGAATTCAGATATAAACGGTATGTATCAAGAACATCAAGGAGATTAACTGTTCCTGCAGATAATGAAGCGATGTGCGCTTTATAGGCTGCAAGATATCCAGGCAGTACGTCATTTTCAAAACTTGAGAATGACTTCAGAAGATTGCTGTGATTATTGCTTTCTCCCTTCCATTTAGTTATCAGATCAATTTCTGTACTTCTAAGCATCTCTCTTGTTTCATTTTCTTTTTCTCGTGAGGCTTTTATTGAGTGATGTTCTTTAAGCACATAGAAAAGAGGTATTGGTATTGAAGCTTTAAATGATATAAAATCCTCTCCTTCATCTTTGCCAGTCACCTCCTGGCGTATCCTGTAATCAAGTCCAAAAGTTGCCCCAGGATTTATCTTTGCGATTTCGAGTTTATGTGCTGCAATCTGTGCTTCATAAATCGCATGTATCCTTTTATATAGTGGATGGTTTTTTACATTAAACTTAGCTGGTGTGTTTTTTACAGTATCATCATCTATCCACTTTTTTAACAATTCGTCAGTTACAATCCATTCTAATGTTATGCCGCATAACATTTCCATATTAGAATGCATTTTTGAAATCTTCCCATCTAATTCTGTAATTTTATTTGTCAGGGAAAATATATCTGCTTTGATCTTAAGGAGTTGAGAGCTATTCATTTTATTTACAGAGACTAGCGACTCTGCCAATCGTAACACATCTGAAAGAACCTGCTTATTTTCATTCATTATCTGCTTTTTCTTATGCATAAAAAGAATATCATGATAAGCGCTTTGTACCTGAAATGCGATCAGATTTTTAGTTTCTTCTATCGCTTCCTTTTCAGAGAGATATTTCTGATAAAAGACTCTTTTCCTATAAGTATCCTCCCATGGAGATGCAATATATTGTGAAATCCCAATGTTTATTCCTGACATGGGATGCTTATTGAGTGACGGCCATTCAGATATCGGTACATTCGAATATCCAATACTCAAAACAGGATTTTTTGAAAAGACGCTTTCCTTTTTGTATAACTCATGAGAAGCATTGGTTTTGTGCAATTGCGATTTTAAAACAGGACTGTTTTCAAAAGCCTTATTTAGAAAATATTCAACATTCTGTGCATATAAAGAATAGGCAGGAAAAATTATAAGTAGTAATATTATTTTATATTTCATCTTGATATCTCAGCATTTGTTAATAGAAACATGGTCTGATCTATTAAAATTCTATGACAATTTATAGATAAACTTATAAATAAACACAGTTAAGATATATCGCGTGATTTGTTGTTTATAGCTTTAATCTCGATTCAATGAAATAAAAAATATGGTTTGCTTATGTAAATCCTTTATTTCTGTATAGAACATAGGCAGAGATGGTTTAAAAGCCGATGTCAAATGAAGTTAGAATAACTGTAAAATTAGTAAGCGAGGGTCTATAGTCGATAATCGTTGTCACTCTGCATACAGAGTTTGGAGTTTTACAGTCAACACAATGTCCATGAATTGCGCATTGAGTATCAATCCCGAGTCTTTTACTGTTCATTGGTGAAACAATATTTTTTATCCTCCATATAGCCTCATCTAGATTCCTTGCAACCTTATTTATGCCAGCAATCGCAATAACATGGCCAGGCCCAAACATCATTGATGCAACCCTGTTTCCAACACCATCAATATTAAAAAGCTGACCATCCATTGTGACAGCGTTCAGGCTGGTTAAGAAAAATCAGATCTTAACTGGTTTTTCCGAGTTTCCATGATTTTTTCAAAATCAAGACTCTTATCCCAGTGATCAAAAACTTTATTACCTCTTTCAGAAAGCAATTCATCAATACCCAGCTCGCGTATCGTTACTGATCCTCCGATTCCAACACTTGCATCCTGTGGAATTGTTTTTTTTTATATATTCGATTATCTCATCTTTTGTATTCAGTATCAATGAATTAAAATCTCTCTTTTTTAGTTTTTCACTCAGCCTTTCAAGAATTTGATTATTATGCCATTCTCTTATATCACTGAAATTTCTCATATATAGACCTCTTTTTTTATTATCATGGCAGTTTCTTCCTGATTAGGAGCTACCCTTAAGATAATGCCGTTTTTATCCGCAATCAGACTTCTTGAAAGTGTCTCGATTCTTTGTAATTGTCTTTTAAAATTATGATCTGTTTGTTTATGATCTCCAAAGTTTTTATTCACAAAGAAATATTCAGGGAAGCAAATAAAATGAGGTTTATAGCTTCTGAGCTCATCTGCATCTTTTCTAGTAATTGAAATTCCTGGGGATTTTTGTAGAAGCGCTAGTCTGATTTTTTGCATTTTAATTATTCTATTATTTAGTTTTTTCTTTATTTTTATGAGATATATATTAGTTAATATTTAAATCCGTTAAAGTTAAAAAATGCAAACCTTTTTTAATATCAGGTACATTTTTGCAACACTTCTACAGTAATTTTACGACATTCAGGCAGTATTAAAAGTAATATCTCGCGCCTAACACTCCTCGAAAATGAAAGTCAACATCCGGGCTGATCTGAAACGCCGGGATCAACTCAAAGAATACTCCAAAAGGCAGTTTCCCAAAATCATATGCAATACCAAACGGTACTCTTATTTCCGTGCGATTCTCATCAATATCATCTTTCTGAGGATTATCGAACTCTTTTTTATATTTATGAAATCCAAATCCAACTCCTGAGAAGAGCCATAAGTATTCTATATCAGGAAAACTGTATATATCAACTTTATAATCAGTATATATATAAAATCCATCACCTTCTGCATCTCCGATCCCTGCATCTATTGCTGTTGCATCTGTTAACATCACTCTGCCTGTAGATCCAGTTTGTGCAAAATCCTCTGGGCTCAAGGGGCCCTCTTTTTTGATGCGTTCAAGAACATGCTGTATAAAGCTGCCGAACTGTTCCAGTCTATCATTTGCCCATCTGTTTTCAGGATTATCAAAATTTCGCATTCGAGGGAGACAGTATCTGTAATCAGACATTGGGAAATAGGAGAGTGCGTGTCCTCAATATTCAAAGACTTTGCGATCCTTTGACTGAAGCTCATAAAGCATATCAGGATCATAATCCGGTATACGCGTCCATAGTGTGTGATGATGAGCACGCTCAATCACAGACAGTGGATCGATCTGAACATAGCCCAGTTTATCTATTGTTAATAGAACGTCATGTTTGCCATCAGACAATTTTATTGTTTCATTTAGAAGCTGCGCATTCAAAACTAAATCTCTGGCAGTTTCCAGTGATATCTCTATATTTTTAATGTTTTATTTATCGTTACCAGCAATAAAAATGAGTCTTTTGAATATTAAAGAAACTCAAACAAAGAACTGATTGTTTGATTTAGTCTCGAATCTTCAGATCTCGGAAACTCCAATCTCGCGCCTGTACTTTCGGATCGTCTGTGTTATTTTATCATGACATCGATAAATGTCCCTACAAAAAGTATAGGTGAAACCAGGGTATTGATCTGGAAAAAATCTACAATAGCAATTTCGATATCCTCTTTCCTTGCAATATATTGTTGTCTAAAGAAAATAAGGATAACACAGATGACGGAAACCCAGTAGGATATCCCCCTGGATGTCAGGACGCCTGCTGCGATCAGCATAATAATGGAAATTATATAAAGAATAAGTGAGATCATTAATGCCTTATCCTTTCCAAACCTTACAGGTATCGAATTTAATCCCTCATCTTTATCAAAGTCATGATCCTGAATTGCATAAACAATATCAAGCCCTGTAATCCAAAGCATTATTGCAGCGCCTAATAAAAATGGAACTACATCGAATCTAGTGATAACAGCCAGATATCCGCCTATAGGGGCTGCGGCCTCAACCAGTCCAAGATAAAAATGTGATGTAGAGCTAAATCGCTTAATATAAGAATATGTAAACAGCATAAACAACGCTATAAAGGAAAGATAAAAGCAGATTTCATTAAGCATGAAGGCTGAGGATATAAATATAATAGATGCAAGAACAGCAATTAGCCAGACAACAAGCTTACTAATTTCTCCACTTGGTATTGCTCTATCTTTTGTTCTGGGATTTTTTGCATCTATATTCGCATCTATTACGCGATTGTAGGACATGCCGGCAATTCTTGCTGACACTAAAGCCAATGTTACCCAGATCCATGTATAGATCTCATCGCCTCCAGCAAAGAGCAGCCCTAGATAGGCAAAGGGAAGCGCGAAAAAGGTTTGCTCAATTAATAATAACTTTGATATTTTTTTAAAAACCATATTCCTTCCATCTTTCATCTACTAGTTTTATTATCTCTTCGGACATTTTTATCTCCTGCGGCCAATCTCTTCCCATACCCTCTTCTTTTGTCTTCCTTGTGGCATCAATCCCCATTTTACCTCCAAAATCAGGAAATCTGGCAGAATGATCCAGAGCATCCAGAGGTCCTTCAGAAATCAGGATATCCCTCTTAGGGTCAACATTATTAAGCAGTTTCCAGACAACTGTACTGTAATCCCGCAGGTCGATATCGTTATCAAAAACAGCTATAAATTTTGTCGAAGACATCTGCCCCAATCCCCAAAGA
>JAXHTB010000540.1:0-2140 GCA_034190185.1 Spirochaetota bacterium
GTTTAAGCAGGTTTCTCTGGACTCCGCTTCTTGAAACATCAGGACCATGTATTCCGCCAGATGAGGCGATCTTATCTATTTCATCTAGATATATGATGCCGTATTCCGCTTTAGATATATCTCCTTCTGCCTCATGCACCAGTTCACGAACCAGGTCTTCCACATCTCCACCAACATACCCAGTTTCACTAAATTTAGTGGCATCTGCTTTAACAAAAGGAACGCCTATTTTCTTTGCAATAAGTTTAATTATATATGTCTTGCCAATACCTGTTGGGCCAATTAAGAGCATATTGCTTTTGATATTCCCAACAATCTGCTCATCCTCAGGGATCGACCTCTCCAGTTTCATTCTACTGAAATGTGTGCATACTTTTGTGGCTATTACTTCAACTGCTTCTTCCTGGCCTATTACATATTTATTTAAATAACCTTCTAACTCTTCAGGTTTAATATTGAATGAGAAATCAGAATCGTAAATTCCAACTCCTGTTCCAGTCCCTTCTGTCTCAGCGTCCTGGGCCACGCCAAGACCTTGATCCATCTTTAATAATTCATCCCAGTCATTTTGGGGATCGAATAACGGTTTTGTCATGATATATAACCTCTGATGTGTAATTCAATAAACAAAAAAGTGCTAATTTCAGTTATGTTAGATATATAAAATATAATTGGTTATGAATATTTTATCAATTACTTTTTTAGTATTGTTACTTTAGAATATTTTGCTATTCTTAGAAGTAAAGATAACCTTTATGAAGAAATATTATGTTATATATATCTGCCGAAGGAGGGAATCGAACCCTCATGGAGTTACCTCCGGCGGATTTTGAATCCGCTGCGTCTACCAATTTCACCACTTCGGCATTAAATAATTGATTGATGGAATTGCTCTTATCCAGGATAATATAGAGCAAAAATTCTGGGAGTCAAGGATTATAGAGGAATATTAACTATACTCATCTAAAAATATAGATACAGCTAAAAAATAATAAATCGATCAAAATGCCGATATACTAAAAATATATTTACATTATTGTAATAAAAGTAACTGCTTAACTATTTCTGCATTTTATTAAAACTTCGAAAGCTCAAACTGTTTTCAGAAATTAAATAGTATGTTTTATAGCCAGGGATTAGCATGGATAAAACACTGATTTTCCCTATAGAATTATGGTATTATTTTAATACAGTCGAGCCGTACGAACAGTCCGTAATAATCAGTATATATCAGTGGTTAATAATTTTTAACAATCGAGCTAATAGCACTGACTGATTTTCTATCATCATTCCTTCTAAAATCAGATTAAACTTACAAAACTTCTGAAATATCATTTATCATAAAAAATTCTTAGTTTATTTGATCTATCTATTTATTAAAGACCATTAGTATTTTATAGATTAAAAGTTTTTATTACTTCTTTTGCGTATAGCTTAGAAGATAAAAATGGAGATACTATTTAAAAGTTATTTATTATTAAATTCTTCAAAACCTTTCTATTCAGGTTGAGGGATATCATCAACCTCAATATATTTACCTTTAGCTCTAGCAACGATCTTTCCCATTTCGTTTTCAATTTCAGCTCTATTTTCAATGATACGTTTGTTCCTCTTTACATGCCAACCCCTTATATGAAGATGCTCGTTAATAAAAGATGGATGCAGGTATCTTACTGCCAGCTCTCCAGTAAGAGCTGTCAAATCAAGATATTTGTTAATAGTCATCATTGTTTCATCAAGGATTGTAGTTATTATTCCAGCATGTATAATATTTGGGAGCCCCTCAAATTTTTGAGGAACTGAATATTCACCATATGCTGTTTTGGTATCCTTATCATACTCCAGCACTAGTTTAAGTCCATTTTCATTTTCCTGGCCGCAACCAAAACAAGTACTATCTTCAAATTCAATCATATCACAAATTATTAAAAAGTACTTTCAAATGTCAAGTCTTTTTCTTAATATAGTAAACTAATAACTTTATCTCACTAGGAATATCCTGACATCTACCCATAAATTAGTGTAAAATAGAGATAAGGGTATTATAAATATAAGCGGATTGGACTTTTACCCTAATACTAATAAAGTGTTGCTTCTATATTATTAGATTAAATGTAACTTATCAGCTAACTATATATTA
>JAXHTB010000541.1:0-2138 GCA_034190185.1 Spirochaetota bacterium
GGAAACTGGCAAAAATTGATAATGTCCGCATGCATTATCTGGGGGCTTACCGGGACAGCCCTATATTTCAAAAGGGAGTGAGTTAAGATTTTGTAATAATTCATTACGGATTATGAAAGAAAGTTTAAAGAATTATATAAGAATATGTAAACCATTTCTATTGAAAACATATTCAAAAGTTATTGTAAGCGATGAATACTTGAAAAAAGCTTTTTGATATAATTAAATCAAATTTTTATAAATTTGATGTTTTTTGCGCATAAATTACTGAAACCAGTTAAAGCTTACAAAAAAGCATTTATTTCTTTTTAACTAAAATCAGAGGAAGAATATTATGAAAAGTTCAATGTTAAGAGTCTCATTGACAGTAACTCTCTGCCTTATTTTGTGTCTCGGAATTTGGGCAGAGGAAGCAGAAAAAGAGAAGAAGATCAAACTTGAAGATGTAGTGGTTACAGCCACGAGAACGGAAAAAAATGTGGATAACGCGCCTGGCAGCGTGTCTGTAATTACAGAAGAGGATATGAAAAAACTGAATTTCCATACTCTGGATGAGGCCTTAAAATATGAATCAGGAACAAATGTTTTGCACAAAAAGGGACTTGCGGATTCTATGCCCAGCATCCAACTCAGAGGTCTCTATGGAGCGTATCGCACACTGGTTTTGCTGGACGGAATACCACTAAATCAGGGTTATACCGGCGATATTGAGTGGAACAGCATCAGCACTGAAAATATAAAGCGTATAGAGATTATTCGCGGGCCGGCTTCTGCCCTTTATGGCGGGAACGCCATGGGTGGCGTAATAAACATCATTACATCTACGCCTAAAAAATTAGAGGCAAAAGCTAAGTTTGGTTATGGAAGTGATTCTACAATACGCTATAGCGCCTATGTCGGCGACAAGTTTATGGACACGCTTAGCCTTAGTCTGGGGTTTGAGCATGAAGAAACAGAGGGTTACCCAACTAAACTTATTACCAGATCGATCTCTGATGGAACTGGAGAGCTTACTGGTGGTTATGAGACTACGGATACCTCAGGAACCCCCAAGTGGGTAGTTGGGGATCAGGGAGACAACCATGCAAGGAGGTGGAACCTTAATCTGAAGACAAAGTACGATCTTACAGATACAGGCTATCTTGCCTTTAATTTTCAGACAGGATTTCATAGATATGAGTATGGCGAGCCTCATACATATTTACGCGATGAAAACGGCGACCCTGCATTTAGCGGATATGTTGATCTTGGGAACGGTCAAAGAGCTAGCGCATCTCCGGGCAACTATGTGTATTATGCCGGAGACGGCGAGAAAAAGCAACAGATGTATTCTCTGGCATACAGGGAGATACTCGGCTCTGTTACCTTAAATGCTAGAGCTGGTTATCAGAAGAGGGACAGTTGGTATACATCGTGTGGTTATGGCAGCTCCAATACCTTTTATGATGCACCAGGCTCATTATCTGATGGCAAATCATATTCCGCTTTTTCAGATTTACAAGCGGACATCCCTATTGGAGACACGCACCTTTTAACATCCGGTCTCTACTCCCGTTACGATAGTTATGAAGGCGATAATTATGATCTTGCCTTTTATCGGGATAAAGACAGCAAGATTGAGAAGACTGTAATGACAGAGGGCAAAGATCGCTTTCATGCGGCATATCTTCAGGATGAATGGCAGGTTATAGATAGGTTAACCCTTTTTATAGGCGCTCGTTTAGATTACTGGAAGGCCTTTGACGGGAAATCTGGCAATATTGGAGACGAGCAAAAGTTGAAAGAGCCTGAGGATCACGCCATAAGCCCCAAGTTAGCGGTTATCCTAAAACCTAACCCAGATACAGTTATCAAGGGGTCTGCTGGCAGGGCTTTCCGCGCTCCGACTATCGGTGATCTTTATAAAACATGGACAGGAACCCACGGCACTTACTACTCCAACCCCGATCTTGATCCTGAAACATTATGGAACTATGAATTCAGCGCTGATCAGTATCTTTTTAAAAGAATGATAAAGCTCTCTGCCACATATTTCCATACAGATATTTATGACCTAATTTACAGCTATAAAGGCGAAGATGGAAATACATATTATGATAATGCCGCAGAGGCGAGAATTGATGGAGTCGAGCTTGGCA
>JAXHTB010000542.1:0-2129 GCA_034190185.1 Spirochaetota bacterium
CCTTTGTCAAGCAGCCTTATTCCAGCAATAAAATCATTTGACTCAACGAAGAAATTATTTTTTATTATTATATATCCACGTTCGAGATTATCAGTAGACACACCGGATAGGTTTAAGGCGATTCTTTGTGCGGGATTCCCTTGGGTCAACTCCTGGTTGTGACTTTCAATTCTCTTGATCCGAGCCTCTTTTTTTGAAGGAAGCAAAGTTACTAAATCATCTTGTTGGAATCTTCCATTCTTTAATGTTCCTGTTAATATACTTCCGTAACCTTTGGACGCAAAGACTCTGTCAATAAATAGAAAGGGTTTATCTGCATCAAATACTTTGGCAAGCTGTAAAAGATTCTTTTTTAATATCTCTTTTAGCTCTTCAATTCCCTTGCCTGTCTTTGATGATACCTGGACGATATCAACATCATGAAATCTTGTATCTTCTAATCTCTCTTTAACTTCTTCAATGACATACTCGATCATCTCCTGGTCTACTAGGTCTATCTTATTTAAAGCAACAATAATTCTCTCAACACCCAGCAGTTCAATTACCCTGTAATGATCCTCAGTCTGCGGCATCCAGCCGTCATCAACTGCTATAACAAGTATAGCAAGATCTATGCCGCTTGCTCCAACAACCATATTCCTGATAAATCGTTCATGGCCTGGTACGTCAATAATGCTAACTGTTCCCAGTTTAGGGTACTCTATTTGAGAGAATCCGATGTCTATTGTCATCTCTCTTGCTTTCTCTTCTGGCAGCCGGTCGCAGTCAACCCCAGTCATCGCTTTAATTAAAGAGGTTTTCCCATGATCGATATGTCCTGAGGTCCCGACAATATACATTCCTTAACCCCCTGAATATTCCTCAATAAGCCTGTCAATGATCCCGCTTAGGTAAGGGATATCCTCATCATTTATTGTTCTAAAATCCAGAGTATATTTGTCGTCCAATATGTAACCTACAATTGGAACCTCTTCAAATAATAA
Organism: Spirochaetota bacterium; assembly: GCA_034190185.1. Taxonomy (GTDB): domain Bacteria; phylum Spirochaetota; class UBA4802; order UBA4802; family JAFGDQ01; genus JAXHTB01. Next base: position 984 of record JAXHTB010000542.1, read on the forward strand.
TCTATTATATATTTCCTCACCCTTTAAACCAGGTATATCGATTTGAATTCCAATACTCTCAATTTTTAATGTTGGCAGTGTGCCTCCTCCAAATATGCTTTTTAGAGGAAGCCTTTGTACTAACTCCTTCCTGTTCTCTGATTTGATGTTTCGAAAAAGCCTGTTTACCTTATTTACAAGGAGTTTTTTATTTTGAAAGATAATATTCCAAAGGTTAATCTTGCTAATCTCTCCATTTATGTAATGGATTAATGTCTCCTGCAGCAGGTAATAGGTTATTTTATCTACCCTTAACATCCGCATTAAGGGATTTTGCCTAAGCTTGGCAATGAGTTCCTTCTTACCTAATACTATTCCAGCCTGACCTGTTCCCAGAAGTTTGTCACCGCTAAAGCAGATGATATCCGCACCCTGAGCAAGTTCAAAGGTTACAGTTGGTGCAAAATTGCTGGGGAACCTAGAGTCAACAACAAGATTACCGCTTCCCATGTCTCTTACTAATAATGTTGATGAGTTCTTTAATTCTGCGAGTTCCTTAAGCAAAGGGCTTTTAGTAAATCCCTCTATCTTATAGTTGGATTGATGGACCGAAAGAATCATTCCTGTGTTATCTGTTATTGCGTTTCTATAATCATCGAGTTCCGTTATATTTGTTGTTCCAACTTCAATAAGATTGGCTCCGCTCTGATTCAATATATCTGGTATTCGAAAACCGCCGCCTATCTGAATCAGTTCACCCCGAGATATGATCACATCACGTCCCTTAGCAAATTCATTAAGTATAAGAAACAGGCTGGAAGCATTATTATTTACGATAAGTGCATCTTCACTATTGGTTAGAGTGCATATCAACTCTTCAGCAAATCCTCCCCTTTTACCTCTTTTCCCTGTTGGTAGATATATCTCAAGATTGCAATATCCTGTTAGGGTCTCAATAAGTCTTTCCAAAATATCCTTAGAAATAGGAGCTCTTCCAAGATTAGTATGGATTATGACTCCTGTGCCATTTATTACACGTTGAAGTTTCTCGAGTTTCTTTCTTTTACATTTAGTTATTATTGATGATATAAGTACTTCAATTTCCGGACTTTGGCCATTTTTAACTTTATCCCGGAAAAGCTTGATCTCATCCCTTATGATCTTTAC
>JAXHTB010000543.1:0-2118 GCA_034190185.1 Spirochaetota bacterium
CATCGGATATCTTCTTGGGCTTATATCTGGATTGATACCCGGAATACATACAAACAACTTTGCTCTGCTCCTTGTTGCGACATCGCCCTTCTTCATGAAGTATGGCTCTGAGTTCTCAATATCTGAGAAAATATCTATAAGCATCTCACCCATTGTAACATGAGGTGCAATCATTCCATATGAAACATAACATAAAGCACCGACACCCATGGTGTTTGGTGAACCGTAAGGAAATAACACGCTGCTCGCAGAGGATACCGCAACTCCAGCAGGTTGGTATACATCACACATTGATAGTTCAAAACTGCCTGTTCCTGTATAAATTGCTGAAGCTTCAGCCCCATAGTTTTCTTTTATTGAGTTTAGGTTGGACGTAATTATTTCATAAGCGTCATTCCATGTAATTCGTTCAAAATTATAGGTTCCTTTGCTCCCTTTTCTTCTCATTGGATATAATAGCCGGTCTTTGGAGTAAATAATTTCAGGTGAATGCTCGCCAATTTTACATATTATCCCCATTCTCAAATCATCATCAGCCCTGACATTTATGATCTTTCCTTCCTCATCATAGGTTGCAACAATCCAGCATCCAGCACTGCATATGCCGCAAATTCCACGTTTTTCTTTCAATTTGTTTATCATGAACCCTCAATATAGGTGATTATTTTCATATTTAATTTCATGTTTACCGGAATTCTCAATCAAAAAAAATAATTTTTATACTCTTTATATTGTAGGGATAGATGCCTATAAAGGGGATTTGATAAGGGTATATACTACTCATCCCTGAAGGAAAGTTAATCCGGCTTTTGAATTGTAATAGAGTATTTTTAAAATGACTACGGTTAATAAAAACAATTATCCATAATATTAGTAAATTTTGTATACAATACAAGATATAATTTTCCAAATGTCAACAAGAATTATTCTTTCGAGTTAGTCGAAAACTTAAAAGGATAAAATTATTGCATTTCTAATTGAAATACAGTTGTACAAATTCTCGTAATTTGCTATTACATCATATGACTCATAAAGTAATTATTGTAATTTTATCTGGATATCAACAACCTCTTCCAATTAAGAATAATTAGTCAAGGACCATCAAGCACCTTCCTCAAAATCAATTATATTAAGAAAGAGAGAATTGGTCATCACTATAATTATTTAAATTTCGATTTATTTTTTTTGTTTTTATTATCACGATGTTATTTTATTAATATAAATAGTCAGAATATTTACAAATTGGGGGAGGTAATTATGTTAGATTTTATTAAAAAGAGCCTTTTTATGGGCCTTGGAGCAGTTATGGTAACTTACGAAAAGGCGGAACAATTGGTTGATGAACTTATAAAGAGGGGGGAGTTAGCGATAGATGATCGTTCAGATGCTATTAAAGATCTTGTGAAAAAAGCAGAGGAGCAGGAAAAGATATTATCTGATAAAATTAACACTGAGGTAAGTAAGGTTATTGACAAGATAGGCATCACAACCAAAAAGGAATTGGAAAGGCTTGAGGAAAAGATTGATGAGTTGAAAAAAAAGATTGGATAATTTCTTGATGAATAGGAATTGAACCTTTGCAATCAAATGTTGTCATAAATATTGTGGTGTATTCTTAATAGATTCAGTTGTTAATTATGACAATCAACTGAAAAATTTTAAGGAGAGATTATGAGGAAAAGAATCGCTCTTGCGCTTGGCAGCGGTTCAGCAAGAGGGCTGGCACATATAGGGGTACTTAAAGTACTTAATGAGAACCAGATTCCAATTCATGCTATTGCAGGCACAAGCATGGGCGCCTTTATTGGTGCGTTGTACGCTGCTGGATTGTCTGTTGAACAGATTGAGGAAATTGCCTGCAATGTTGACTGGATGCTAACTGCAAAAATGTTTATGCCGACTCTGCCTCGCTCTGGTTTTGTTGAAGGTACCAGGATTAAAAAATTTATCAGAAACATTGTTGGGGATCTTAATATTGATGATTGCATAATCCCATTTGCATCAGTAGCTGCTGATATTATAACAGGACAGGAGATGGTTATTCAAAGTGGTTCGTTAACAGAGGCTGTAAGGGCAAGCATCTCAATTCCTATGATATTTACGCCAGTAAAATTTCAG
>JAXHTB010000544.1:0-2115 GCA_034190185.1 Spirochaetota bacterium
ACCAGAAGCAAGCTTAAGATCAATAAGATAAGCCCTGATCACATTGAATCCTTAATAGATGTTTTAACAGAGATGGGTTTTCAAATTGTTAAAGGAAAAGACTGGCTAAGGATAAAACAGCCGAAGTCGCTAAAAGGCGCTATAATAAGAACTAGACCCTATCCGGGTTTCCCAACTGATCTACAGGCTCCTTTAATGGCCCTTATGTGCACAATTCCGGGTATAAGTGTGATCATCGAAACGATCTTTGAAAACAGATTCACTCATGTTGGGGAACTCAGAAGAATGGGAGCAGATATTATAGTAGAAGGAAATGTCGCAATTATTAAGGGTGTTGACCAATTGACATCTGCCACAGTTATGATGTCAGATCTGCGGTCAGGCGCTGCTTTGGCTCTTGCTTCGCTTGCAGCAGATGGGGAGACTGAAATACGCAGAATCTATCATTCTGATAGGGGATATGAAAAATTTTCGGAAAAGTTATCTTGCATAGGAGCCGATATAATTAGAGAGAAAGGAGGCAAGCTCTGATATGATAAGAGGAGTATATACAGGCGCAAGCGGAATGTTGGCACAACAGGCTAAAATGGACGTTGTTGCCAACAATCTTGCTAATGTTGATAAGACAGCTTATAAAAGAGATGTTACTCTGTTTAAAGCCTTCCCAGATATGATCATTAGAAGGTTAAATGATGATGGAGTTGGGATTGTACCTGCTGGTTCATACGATACTATGCCGCATGTAGGAAAACTTGGGACAGGTGTTGAAGTTAACGAAGTATACACTCTATTTGATCAGGGCTCTCACCAGAGAACTGAAAATTCCTTTGATCTTGCACTTGAGGGCAGGGGTTTTTTCACTGTGCTCACAGAAAGGGGGGAGAGATATTCTAGAAACGGCGCATTTACCATAAATCAGGACGGGACACTGGTAACACATAACGGACACCCTGTTATGGGTGAAAACGGACAGATCAAGGTACAAAAGAATAATTTTATCATAAATGAAAGGGGTGAAGTAGTTGTCAATATGGCTATTTCACTTGAGTCAAGAGATGTTGTTACTATGGCAAACAACAATTGGGAAGAACCTGTAGTAATTGACAGACTTAAATTAGCAGATTTTGAGAATATACGAGAGATTAAGAAAGAGGGAGATTCTCTTTACAGGGAAACTGAATTATCCGGACCGCCGCTACCTCCAGTTAAGATAAAGGTGCTTCAAGGTTTTCTGGAAAAATCAAATGTCAATGTTGTAAGAGAAATGGTTGATATGATAGAAGTTCAGAGAAGCTATGAGATAAATCAGAAAAGCATACTAACTCACAACGACACACTCGGAAGACTAATTAACGAGGTTGGCAGATAGATATTCCTTAGTGATTACATATTACTTTTTTTATATCTTAACTATTACACATGAGAAGCTGGTTTCTGACTTCTCCATTATTGAATTCAAAGGACAGAGTTTAACAAAAAAAGAACAAAAACAGAATTTCATGGAGGAATTATATATCAATATTTATCCCATTTTCTTTCCCTCTTTTTTCTTGCTGTCCCAGAATGGAGATATATCTAACAACCTACCAATTATATCAGGCAAAACTGATAATGCATAGTCTATTTCCTTCTCAGTTGTAAATCTACTTAAACTGAATCTAATAGATCCATGAATAGTTGTAAATGGGATATCCATAGCCTTTAAAACATGTGATGGTTCTAATGATTGTGAAGAACATGCAGAACCGGATGATGCCGCAATTCCTTTCTCATTTAGGTAGAGTAGAATAGACTCGCCTTCTATAAATTGGAATCCTATATTTGTTGTATTAGGAACCCTTTTCTCTTCTCCGCCATTGATAACAGCACTTGGGCATTTTGAAAGTATATTATTTTCAAGTTTATCTCTAAGTCTTTTAATTTCATCCAAATTGTTTAGATGTGTGCTTGCAAGTTCTGCAGCCTTACCAAGGCCAATAATACTCGGTACATTCTCTGTTCCAGGACGTCTGCTTTTTTCCTGATGCCCTCCATAAAATAGAGGCTTAATATATATCCCCCTTCTAATATAAAGCGCCCCCACGCCCTTAGGTGCATGGAATTTGTGTCCAGAAG
>JAXHTB010000545.1:0-2112 GCA_034190185.1 Spirochaetota bacterium
CAAATTTTTGCTTATCAACCAGAATTCAATGTTATTGTTGTTGATGACAAATCTCCTGATGGTACTGGGGATATACTAGATAGAATGGCTGCAAATGATAACCGCATTCATGTAATACATGGTACAAGTAAGTCGGGTCTGGGAACAGCATGTATAAAAGGTTTTAAGTATGCTCTATCAAGAGGGGATGCTGATTATATATTTGAAATGGACGGGGATGGATCTCATAGTCCAGAATTTCTGAGAGATTTCATACAAGCTTCAGAGGATTATGATCTGATAATTGGAAGCCGTTACTACAATGGAATAAGAGTAGAAGGCTGGAATTTTCGCAGTCTTGTTATAAGCAAACTCGCCAACATATATATATCACGAATTATGTTGCGACCTATCTGGGACTTTACATCTGGTTTCAGGTGCTATAAAAGCAAGATGCTTGAAACGATCAACCTTGACCAGATAAAATCTGAGGGATATCTGTTTCAGATAGAAATGATTCATAGGTCTTTTAAGCAAGGATTTAGAATCATTGAATTACCCATAATATTCAGGGAAAAGAAAAATAGATACTCAAAAATTAGTGAAAATAATATCAGCAATACCTTCTGGACTGTGTTAAAATGGCATGCACCTATAAGGAAGATGATAAGATACAGATCAATTTTCCGCTTTCAAACCAGACCATTCTTTACTAGAATATCAAAGGATCAAAATTGGTGACTTATCTGATTTCTTATACAAATCTATCTGAAATCCAAACTTTCGATAAAATTTAATAATGCTTAGCGTAATTTTAAAAATACCATACTATTTTCTATTTAGACATATAGGCTGGCCTGCTAAACTGCCAATGAGTCTCACATTGAGTGTTTCTTATAAATGCAACTCACGGTGTAAAACCTGTAATATCTATAAAAAAAGAGCAAACGAACTCACTTTTCATGAGTGGGAAAAATTTTTTCAAAATTATGGGAAAGATCTATTTTGGGTAACTATAAGCGGAGGTGAGCCTTTTATTAGAAAAGATCTGAAAGAAATAGTCTGTTCTCTCTATGATAATTGCAGACCTTCAATAATAAATATTCCGACTAACGGATTGTTATATGACGAGATAGCTGAAACTGTTAGGCAAATTGCTATTCATTGCTCTGAATCGCAGATAGTAATAAATCTTTCTATCGATGATATAGAGGAAAAGCACGATTTTATTCGGGGTATTACGGGCAGCTATGAAAAGGCAATTAAAACCTTTCAAAGATTAAAGGCAATAGATTTGCCAAATTTATCAGTGGGCATTCATACTGTAATATCCAGGTTCAATGTCAACCGAATTCCTGAAATATACACTGCTATTCGAAAACTTAATCCTGACTCCTATATAACTGAAATAGCAGAAGAGCGGGTTGAGTTAGGCACAATCGGATCAGGAATTTCTCCTGAGTATGAGGAGTATGCTAAAGCAATTGATTTCCTTACAGAAAAAATGAAAAAAGATAACTTTAACAGCGTTGGCAGGATTACCCGCGCCTTCAGAATGGAATACTATCAAATGGTAAAAAAGATCATAAAAAAACAGAAACAGATCATTCCATGCTATTCTGGTTTTGCTTCCGCTCAAATAGCACCTGATGGAGATGTATGGATGTGCTGTATTAAAGCAGATTCTATTGGCAATTTAAGAGATGCAAATTATGATTTTAAAAAGATCTGGTTTATGGATAATGCAAAAAAAATGCGTACAAGCATCAAAAAAGGGGAATGCTATTGCCCACTGGCTAATGCAGGCTATACAAATATGCTTCATAATTATAAAAGCCTTATCAAAGCAACTTGGAATTTAGTAATAATGGGTTAACATGAAAAAGGAATATATTTTAATTACCGGGGCTACAGGACTCATTGGTTCACATGTTGTTTATAGACTGGTAAAAGAAAAACTATTCAATATAATTGCAATAGTACGAAAAAGTAATAATTATAAAAATGTAGACGTGTTAAAACAGAGTGGTATCATTATACATGAAGGTAATTTTTACGATAAGCAGACTGTTGAAAAGATATTCAGTAAGTATCGAATTCAATATGTATTGCATATTGCTGCCTTGAGAGGTG
>JAXHTB010000546.1:0-2105 GCA_034190185.1 Spirochaetota bacterium
CTCAAATCGGCGGGATAGATGGACTTAAGGATTCTCTTCCGCAGCATCTTTTTCATTTTCTGCCTGATGTATCTTTCAGCGCCAGCTCAATTGCGCATGGGGTTATGACGCTTTCTTTTAGCGCCTTTATTGCGCATATACTTGTGCAGTGGTGGGCATCCTGGTATCCGGGCGCAGAACCTGGTGGCGGGGGATATGTAGCTCAGCGTATGATGTCTGCAAAGGACGAGAGGCATTCAATGCTGGCAACTCTCTGGTTTTCCATCGCTCATTATGCCCTAAGACCCTGGCCCTGGATAATCATTGCTTTGTGCACTTTGGTTCTATATCCAGATCTTCCTTTGGATGAGAAGAGATCTGGGTTTATTCTTGCCATGAAAGACTTCCTTCCTCCTGGTTTACTTGGTCTTCTTGTTGCAGCCTTCCTTGCTGCATATATGTCCACTATATCAACACATCTCAACTGGGGCAGTTCTTACATGATAAACGATCTCTACAAGAGATTCATCAGGAAGAATGCTAATGAGAAGCATTATGTTTTTGCGTCAAGGATGGTTACATTGCTTTTGGTAGTGGTTTCCAGCCTGTTGATTTTTATTATTAAGTCTATATCAGGCGCATGGGCATTCATCATTGAATGCGGCGCTGGACTTGGACTTGTGCTTATCTTAAGATGGTTCTGGTGGCGGATCAATGCCTGGTCCGAGATCTCAGCAATGATTGCTCCCTTTGCTGGATATGTAATAGCAAAATTTTTCCTTAAAATTGATTTCCCTGAGAGTCTTTTTATAATTGTTCTCTTTACAACAGTCTGTTGGATTATTACAACATTTATTACTAAACCTGTTGATAAGGAGAGGCTGATCGAATTTTACAACAGGGTTCAACCTGGTGGGTCAGGATGGAATAGAGTTAAAAATATGAGCGGGATTGAGTTTGGAACTGAATCCTTATTGCCTCTATTTGGGGACTGGATTATTGGCATTTTACTAATTTATGCATCGCTTTTTTCCATTGGTAAGATTATTTTAATGGAGTATCTCTTTGGATTTATACTGCTGGCATTTTCGCTTCTGTTTTTTATAATTCTCTACTTTAGATTAAGAAGATCAGTGCCTGATATAGTGGATCAGTAACTCTCAACTCGGAACTTTAAACTCGGAATTCAAAACTATATTTAAAACGTTAGTTTTTCGATTATTGTGCTATTTTCAGGGTACATTTCAATCGGTTCATCTCTTTCCCCCAACTCGAAATCATTAAAGTAGAAGCCAGGAGAAAGCGTGCATCCTGTTAACGAATATGATTGTAGTATATTCAGAGCTGCCCCAAACCAGCATCATGCCTTTACTATAACCTGAAAGAGCTCTCCATTATCGATGTTGTTTCCAAGCTTTATCTGGGAATATATCCCATCAAGTTCAATAATGTGTGATGTTATAGAATCCCCGCAATAGAAATACCATAATTCATCTGATTTTATGCGGTGAAAAGCTGAGAATTCATCATTGCATAATAGTAAATTAGATAGTAGTTGAAATTAATCGTTCACAGGAGAATGCTTCTAGAAGGGTGAGTTTTTCTATAAGAAGATCAGACCTATATGTCTCCCTGAAATAACCGCCTTCGGGGTGTTTTTCCAGATTGAGTTTTACTATCCAATATTCAGCTTTTTTTATCATGAGAAGGAAGGCGCTTCACAGGAAGGATGATGTTTTTCCAGCCTATTTCATAAACCCGTTGTTATAGGTTGTGCCATGCCTGATTCTTTTATATTAAGTGAAACAGGGATGTTGGACTAAATATTATTCGATTATGCTGTATGCTAAGTAAGTTGTCGTCTTTTTTATTTTTTGCGAGTCAAAGAAGACGAGCATCTTTTTGATGTGGGCATTTCCGATAACCAAATGATAAACATTTTATCTCAAGTTAAATGTTAAGTTTTTGCGATAATGTTTGATTAATTATGAAAAAAAATGTTACGATCAACCCTAATAATACGCTTATAGATTAGGAGTATAATAAAAATTATTATTTGAATATGTTGAAGAAATATGTTAAACTTATATGATTTACGATGAAATTGTATTTAAGCATTTTGAAAA
>JAXHTB010000547.1:0-2103 GCA_034190185.1 Spirochaetota bacterium
GACGAGCATATGCACCCTTTCCTGCCTATCCTAATATTAGGGGAGTAGGGAGTGATGCTACTGTAATTCTTATTAATGGTATTCCCACTAACTGGGAGATAACTCAGGCTGTTCCACCTGAAAATATAGAGCGGATTGAGGTGCTTCGCGGGCCTTCATCAGCCTTATATGGCGCTAATGCCAGTGGAGGAGTTGTAAATATTATAACAAAAGAAGGCGGGGGCAAACATAAGAACAGTGTTAGCGGAGGATATGGATCTTTCAGGACTCAGTCTTTTAATGTTAGTTCAATAGGTGGTGTTAAGAATTTATATTACTCGATTGCAGTGACTCATAAGAAGTCTGATGGGGCTAAGATTGTAAAGAATAATATTATCCCTAGTATTACGATGATTGATGGCTGTAAATACAATAAATGGGGCGCTGTATTAAATATGACTTATCATGTTGATAATGATTCAAAGATATCCTTCTTATACAATCTATTTACTAATGAATATACCAGAGGTAGGCCTAATCACGGGGGCAACTGGGAAAGGCTTTTTACAAGTTTAATCTATGACCAAAGGCTGACTAAGATGTTTGATCTTAAAGCCTCAATTGGTTGCCGCTATGATGATCTCTTGCATCGTTACGATATGGGCGGTGTTGATTATTCTCCAAAGATGAAGCGTTATTCCGATTATTATGAAACACCGATTGAGCTTCAGCTTACAGGATATGTCGGTTTTGGGAATACGATCACTACAGGTTTATTTTATAATGATCAGGCAACTGATCAGGATTATTACAGCTCCAGCGCTAATGAGCTTATAAAAGAGGATGAGTACAAGGTGAGGACAATAGCTGGATATCTGCAGGATGTGTGGAAACCGATTAGGTCACTCATTATTACAGCAGGTATTCGGTATGACCATTGGGAAAATTACGATAATTACTTTTCTTCATTTATTGATGATCAGCCTAAGAATAGTACCCATGATAATTGGAGCCCAAAGGTTGGGATAAGATACAACTTTATGAATTTTGTATCTATATGGACAAATTTCGCTATAGGTTACAAGCCTCCTAGTCCTGACCAGCTTTACAAAGATAGCACAGATGGAGGAATTCCAAGAGAGCCGAATCCGGATCTAAAGCCTGAAAAGACATATTCTTATGAGCTTGGTCTTGATGGAGGAGTCGGTAAATTAGTACAGGCAAAGGTAGTTGGTTTCTATAACTATACAGATGACAAAATTTTATCATGGTATAGTGCAGATAACGTATGGATCAATAGAAATATCGGTCGTACAAAGTCTTACGGAGGTGAGCTTGAGCTGAAAATTCATCTCTTTGAGCAGTGGCTAGTTAATGCAAACTATACATTAAATTCTACTAAAATTGATAAAAATCCTTCTAATCCAGAACAGGAAGGAAACTGGATGCCTTTCTGTCCAGAACATAAGGTTAATGCAGGGATAACCTTTGTGCTAGAAAATATATTAACACTGAGTGGATTTGCTCGCTATATAAGCCTGCAACATACTAATGATGATAATATAAAATATACTGATGATGGTGAAGATAAGTATATGACGAGTTCTTTTGTCATGGATCTAAAGGGTATACTCTCTCTTCCATCGAATTGGACTTCTTTTTCGAATATCGATATCTTATTCGGTGTAGATAATCTCTTTGATGAAGAATACAGAACATACTATATTTATGAAGATCCAGGTCGCGTATATTATTGTGAGCTTAAGATGATTTTTTAATGATATTGAATGAAATTATTTTAGCCTATTGAAATACTCTTGTGGAAGACAGTAATAGATTCTGCCATATCTGCGGATGCAGTGGATCTCCTTCCTTATATTTACAAGATTCCTGCATCCGCCGAGCCTGCTTAATTGTATACATAGAAATGAAATAGAGATTGTTTCTATTCCTTTTTCTCATAGAATTTAGTTATGCTCAATATATTTTAGGTAGTAGAAAATTATGCTGTTGCATATAATACCGATATGAAAAATGATTTGATTAGAAAGATATACAAAATAATTGCTGGAGTATTTCTTTTCTTTTGCTACTGTGGAGGAAATACACCCTATATAGAGAAAG
>JAXHTB010000548.1:0-2102 GCA_034190185.1 Spirochaetota bacterium
TAATTCCTGGTCTTACCATATTCAAATATGATTCCGGAAAGTTCAGGATAGCAGCGCTGTTCGCCAAATGTTTGTATTGGATTTTAATTTCTTTCTCTTTAAGTTGTTCTAATATCTGTTTGAACCTGTTAATCTGGTTCACAGTAAAATCAGAATTTCTATCCCCTGAGACTGGAAAGTGAGAGAATATCCCTTCAAGTTCAATATATGGCAGTTGTGTTATTGCTTCGGCGATTGTTACAGCTTCTTCTATACTGCATCCTATCCTGCCCATACCTGTATCTATCTTGAGATGAACTTTTGCGTTCTTTTTTTTCTTCTCAGCAATTTTTGAGATATCCTGTGCTAAATATAGATCTGCCACAGTTTGAGTAAGGTCGTATTCAATAATATTGTTTATATCTTTTTTACAGGGCAGAATTAATCCTAGGATAAGAATTGGAAGCTTTATTCCTGACTCGCGAAGCTCAATACCCTCTTCGACTGAGGCAACACCCAGCATGTCTACAAGCCCTCTTGACTCAATATACCTGGATACATATACAGCTCCATGGCCATATCCATCTGCCTTTACAGGCATGAGCATTTTTGTATTATGCCCGATAATTCCTTTTATTGTTATTATGTTTTTCCCAATTGCAGCAAGATCGATTTCAAGTACGGTTTTAGCTGATGCTGTTGATGATAATAGAGTTTCTGTCATTTGATTTTTTGTTATTCCTTTAAGTTACTTGTTAGATTTTTATTAGGATTAATTATTTTAGATAACATTTCAACTAATTATTTTCATCTTTACTAATTTATTTTAATTCAGGAAAGCAGAATAATTACATCTGCATGTTGGATTTCATAAATGTATATGAATTTACACTATTGCTAATTTGTTTTTTAAATTTAAAAAAATATTTATAATTATAGTATTTACAAATTAGGTAAAGTAAGGGACAAGGTTTATCACGATAATATATATCTTTTTTTAGTTTTCACTTGACTTAATGAAATTGCTTATTTAAATATTCATAGGTTTATACTATGATAACTTCAACATTAGGAGGTTTATCATGACTATTGAGTTTAAATACTGGAATAAAGAACTCGAGACCATGCCTCACAATAGCTTGAAGGAATACCAATTAGGACGATTACAAAATCAGTTAATCTATGCTTACCAGAATTCCCCTTACTATAAGAATAGTTTTGATGAGACTGGAGTAAAACCAGAGGATATTAAGTCCTTTGAGGATTATCAAAAATACATACCTTTTATCTCGAAATCAGAGATAATAGAGATTCAGGAACAGAGGCCGCCTTGTGGGGATTTAACAGCAGTTACAGCAGTAGAATTTGCACATTTATTTAATGCGCCTGGTCCAATATTTTATCCTTTTACAGAAGAAGATTGGAGCAATTATATTGAATCTGCATCAAGAGCCTTTTTTACTATGGGAGTGACTAAAGACGATATTGTAAATTCTACTATAGATTTTAGTTGGGAACTTGCTGGTCATCTCGTTGACGATGCTTTAAAAAGGATAGGTTGTCAAATTCTTCCGGGAGGTGTTGTTTTAACTGATAGTCATATCGAAAATATAAAAACTAACAACTGCTCTGTATTCCTTGGATTCCCTACAGTATGTCAGCAATTAGGTGATAAAACTCTTGAGATGGGATTTGATCCACAACATGATTTCTCCATAAAAATGATTTTAGTCTTTGGCGAGGTTAGAACAGAGTCGGGTAAAAGGGAATTAGCAGATCTATTTAGAGCTAGTGTCCGTGAGTTCTATGCTGTTGCAGAACTTGGTATTATAGGTTCAGAATGTACAGAGGGAGGAGGCATGCATATCTCCCCGGATGTTTTTATTGAGATATTGAATCCTAACACTGGCGAACCTGTAACCCCTGGAGAAGGTGGAGAGATATGTGGGTGTGATCTGTTTAGGAAGGCAATGCCTGTAATCCATTATAGAACTGGAGATATTACTGAGGGTTTAAATCTAGAACCATGCTCATGTGGAAGAACTACACCGAGACTCAAACGAATATTAGGTCGTGTGGGTGATATTCCAAGAGTTAGAGGAGTATTTATATCTCCTAAACAG
>JAXHTB010000549.1:0-2087 GCA_034190185.1 Spirochaetota bacterium
ATCCTGTCTTAAATAAATATGCCCTGCCCCTGGTGTCATCAGAGAAAGTAGACATGCAAGACGCGGATCCCTTTTCTGCTGAAATCTGTCAAAATCCCTTCTTTCCTGTGTTTTTTTGCTGAATTCATCATAAATGGCAGGCGTATCTTTCTTTTCAGCCTTCCTTGCCTGCTCTGCAACAGTAATTGAATATGCTGAAGGTATCACATAGAAACTCAACAAAAAAAGCGCAAGAGTTATTATTGAAATAGTCCTAAAATATTTTTTTGAATAATTCATAGAATTAAATCTAATATTTTTTCTTTTCAGCATCAGGAACTCCAGAAAAAATCTCTATTTAAACTTATATATATGAACAGCTTCTTATCTAATCAAAGTATTTAAAAATTTAAATAAAAAACAATGAATCAATCTATAGAAAAAGGTATCGTCGTCCCTGGTAATCCATGAATCCCATGTTGAGATGGCTATAACTATGCTTTTATTAAAAAAATATATCCATACTCCGATTAACTAAAACAAAATAAATATTAGAAACTTCATATAATAGTGGAAATTATATAATATAATTATTCACATTTTCGTGCCTGCTCTTATGAATGTAATCTTATTTCTTCCATTCTCCTTTGATTGATAAAGCGCCATATCTGTTCTTTTAATTATATCGTCAGTTGTTTTATCAAAAATTGGGTCAAACTGAGTTATACCAATAGAAACAGTAACGCTTAGTTCTTTATCATCATACTCTACTATTGATGTTTCAACATGTTTTAATATCCTTTTTGCAACAATTAGTGATTCACTTATATCCCCTCCAGGAAGAATTACAGCAAATTCTTCTCCTCCATATCTTGAAGCTATATCACTTTGTCGAATATTTTTCATTATTACTTCTGCTACATTTATTATTACAAGATCTCCACATGTATGTCCATAGGTATCGTTAAAATTTTTAAAATGGTCAATATCTATCATGATTAAGGAGAGAGGCAATTTTTTATTCAGTGATTTTTTTATTTCATCAGCTAATGCAGTTTTAAAAAAATGATGTATCTTAAGGTGGGTCATCATATCTGTAGTTGCCATCTCATATAGACGGGCATTATCAATTGCTATACCAGCAAGCGAGGCAATATCCAGCAGATATTCCTTTTCTACTTGAGAAAATATATTTTCACTTATCCTGTCTCCAAGAATAATTATTCCATTCAACTTGCCTTTACCGCTAAGGGGCACTATTAGATCAGGATTTATTGCCTTTAATGTATTAAGACATGGAGTATCGGGAAGTATGTTATCCAATTCTTCTAATGTGTAGCATCTAAAATTATTCTGTAAAAAAACGACAAGTTTTGAATCAGCAGCAATTTGATATTCTATTCTATGATTAAGCTCAAAGCCTTTATAATTTCTATGCAGCAAATAATTATCATTCATAATATCTTTTTGCAGAAAGATTCCTGCTTTAACAAGCAACATCTGCCCCATGCAAGTCAACAAAATTGACTCGATTAATATATTTCCATCAAGAGTGGAATTTAATCCCTTGCTTATCTCAATAAGTTGCTTAAGGTCATATATCTCTTTCTCAAACTCATTTATTTTTTCCAATAATTCGACCTTGTCATTAAGTCCTATATTCTTATCCATAAACATTACCAATTTTTATATTCTTTTTTCCACCTTCCTGTTTTCTATTTTCTATTTTCAACATAAAAAAATATATTATAGATTATTCGCCAAGTTCCAGGGCGTCATGAATATTTAATCTGCCATCATAAATAGCTTTACCGATTATACATCCCTTAAGTCCGGAGTTAGAAAATTTCTTCAAGCTTTTAATATCATCAATTGACCCAATACCGCCTGAGGCTATAAGCTGAATACCGCTAACAACAGATGATAATATCTTTTCAACTGATCCGATATTTGGTCCTGTCAGCATACCGTCAGTCGAAATATCTGTATATACTATTTCATATATACCAAAATTAATCAACTCCTTAATGAAATCTATAGCAGGCATATCCGATTTTTTTTTCCATCCATGTGTTGCTATCATTGAGTCCTTTGCATCTATTGATATA
>JAXHTB010000055.1:0-13914 GCA_034190185.1 Spirochaetota bacterium
GAAGATTAATAAATGTAAGCGTTGACGAGGGAGCCAGCAATTTCGACTACACTTACGACGACAACGGCAATCGAATGAGCTACGATGCTCCAAGCACTGAAAATGATGTTACATGTATAAGCGATGATTACGATAATCAAGATCGCCTTATAGATTATGGTAATAATCATTACGAATATACAAACAATGGCGACCTTTCCAGCAAGATAGTCTTATCAACTGATACAACTATCTATGGATACGATGTTCTCGGAAATCTGATAAGCGTTACACTTCCTGATACCACTGTGATAACCTACATAATTGATGGCAAAAACCGTCGTGTTGGCAAAAAGAGAAATGGAACACTGGAGCAAGTATTTCTTTACAAGGACAATCTGATTGTTGCAGAGCTTGACGGAGGTGGAAATCTAATCAGTAGGTTTGTATACGCTTCTAAACTCAACATCCCAGATTACATGATCAAAGGCGGGATCACATACCGCATAATATCAGACCTGCAGGGAAGCCCGCGTCTGATTGTAAATATTGCTGATGGAACGATTGTACAGAGGATCGATTATGATGAGTTCGGCAACATTATCAACGATACAAATCCGGGTTTCCAGCCTTTTGGATTTGCAGGCGGGCTATATGATATTGACACAAAATTAGTACGATTCGGCGCGCGTGATTATGACCCTGAAACCGGCAGATGGACAACAAAAGACCCCATAAGATTCATGGGAGGCGATACAAACCTCTATGGATATGTAATGAATGATCCCATAAATTTTATCGATCCCAGCGGATTATGTTCAGCCACCATCACAATGCTTAAAGGCGATGTTCAGGTTGAACCAGGAGCCCCATGCGAAGGCGAAGGAAATATGAATGATATAATAGGCCCTATAGAGGAAGGTTTCAACTTGAAGGAAGGGGACACAGTAAAAACCGGGCCCAAGTCACGGGTTGAGATTAAGCTGGGAGATAATGCAGTAATACGCCTTGGATCAAATTCAAAAGTAACAATTTCTGACTCATTATGCAATGCCAGTAAAACTCCATTAAAAACCAGACCGGGAGCAAGGCTGGAAGCTTGGCTGCGAAGAGCCATTGGTGTTGAATCTAATTTCGAAGTGAAAACTGGCACAGCAGTGGCCGGAGTCAGGGGTTGATTTTAATTTTTAATCGTTATATAATCATAGTCAAGAATCCTTGACAAAGTACCGAACTATGGATTTTGATATTACACTCATAAACGTAAATCTTATGTATGCTGTAGTGGACGGTCTGGTGGACTTTCAAATCTACAATCCACTTGGCATACTGCAGATAGCATCTTATCTTGAGAAGGAAGGATACAGCGTTGATTTTCGGG
Organism: Spirochaetota bacterium; assembly: GCA_034190185.1. Lineage (GTDB taxonomy): Bacteria > Spirochaetota > UBA4802 > UBA4802 > JAFGDQ01 > JAXHTB01. Next base: position 1,361 of record JAXHTB010000055.1, read on the forward strand.
ATTACCAGCTATGTGTAAACCGAAATCTGGATGATCCCTTTAACTTGGATAACTTTTTAGATTTCCTAAAGGAATGCGCCCCAATTGTAGGCATAAGCTGTATGTCCAACCTGCTTCCCTTTACTCTGCTGGCTGCCCGTATACTGAAAGAGCAAAATCCGAAACTAATAATTATCCTTGGAGGCGTAGGGCCAACAGGAGTTCCCCGCGAGATAGTTGAAAATTTTGATTGGATCGACTATGTGTGCTGCGGCGAGGGAGAAGTGTCTATAGCGGATATCCTGAATCGAATTAAATCGGGTACACTATCAGGCAATGCATCAGATGATCCGGTTCAGGGATTCTATTATCGACGAGACAATGAAATTATATATGAAGAACGGACGCGGATAACAGATCTCAACAGCCTTCCAATGCCGGCATATAATCTAATCAATTTTGAAGAATATGACGCCGCCTTCTCGGTTATAACCTCGCGCGGATGTCCTTATAAATGCGCCTTTTGCACAGAAACTAATCATTGGAATAATCAAATTGTACAGAGAAGCATTGACAGCGTAATTGACGAGATAAAATTTATATCAGAACACTCCTTTAAAAAAGTATTTCTGTTTCAGGATGATCAAATCATCCTCAATCGTGACAGGGCAAAGACGCTTTTCCAGAGGTTGATCGATGAAGATCTGGGAATGTATTGGAAGTGCTTTGTGCGCATTGACCAGATTGATGAAGAGCTGTTATCCTTAATGAAGGATGCCGGTTGTATTCAGGTTCGTTACGGCGTTGAATCCGGATCCAACCGCATTCTAAAAGAGATCAATAAAGGCTTTACTATAGAAGAGGCTGACAAATCAATACGCATGGCTCTGGACTATATCTCCAGTGTGCATGCCTCTTTTATCTGGGGCTATCCCTTTGAAACAATTAAGGAATGCAGGGAGACCATGAAGTGGATTGAGAGATTTCAGGACTATGGATGTACAGTGTTAAACTTTATGCTATCCCCTTTGCCTAATAGTGATATTTATAGAAATTATAAAGGAGCTTTGGATTTTAATGATAACATCATGGCCAATTTCAATAGCTCCGGTGGGGAAGACTTACAGCAAAAGGGAACAAGAATTCTTGAAAATTCTGGATTTATATTCAATTTTATTCGAGAATATCCACGTGTGTTTCCCGGATTTTATCTTTACGACTACAAGAATAATATCAAGCCTAAAATGCGCATAATTCACAAAAAACGAAGGCTTGTTTTCCAGGGAGTACGCGATATCGAAATTGACGGCTATGATGAATATAAAGAAACTGATATATAAAAAAGCAAACGGTAGAAAATCCATTAAGATAAAATGATTCTTTTAACCGGCGCAACAGGTTTTCTGGGGCAATTCGTTCTGCAAGAGCTTTTGGATCAGGGCTTTGAGATTACAGCTCTTACCAGGGCTCATAACAACATTACAAAAAGATACCCCGACGTGAATTGGATTAAGGCCGATCTTTCAAAACCGGGATTATTGAAAAAAATCCCTCCCCCCTCTGATGGTATAGTGCATCTGGCATCCACCTTGAGCATCAGGCCAAACACAATGCTGAATGTTGATGTTAAAGGCATGCTTGCTCTTTTGGAAATTTGGAATAAGGGTCCATTTATTTTCATCTCAAGCACAGATGTATATGGCCCCCTGCGGAAAATTCCAGCTGATGAAGAGCATCCTCTTATGCCGTCAAATTGGTATGGATTTGGAAAGTCAATATGTGAGCAGACCCTTCAGTTTTCAGGACGCATGAAAGGCAATGATAATTTTGTAATATTCCGGGCGCCTTATATTCTAGGGCCGCACCAAAAGTTCCAAACAAGTCTTATCGGCACAATTATCACGCTTGCTATGACAGGGAGGGACTTTATCCTTCCTAAAGAATGCAATACAGGGGAACGCCTTTTTGGTCATTCATGGGTAAACGCGCTGGATATTTCATGCTGGATTGCATCAGCATTACGAAATGGTCCATCCGGCGCCTATAATGCTGCAAGCGGATTCTTTACATGGGAAGAGCTGTTGGAGTTAATTATTGATCTTACTCACAGTACAAGCAGTATAATTTATAGTAAAAATGATGACATGACTCTAGGATTATGTGCGGAGGAACGGCGTTTTTCAACTGATAAGCTTAAGCAGGCTTATAATATCCAGGGTTCCAGATTTCTAAGAGAAATTCTCATCGAGATAATCTCAGAAATCAATTCCCAAACGACAGGAGGTCTGCAAAATTTTTTTTGAGCAAACTAAAGGAAGAGCTGTATTTAAAAGGGATAAATATTTATGGAAAATATCCTAAATCACGAAATCATTCTACAACCACGGTCTAAAAAATTCAAGCTTGACGGATCTCATCGATATTTAGAACCTGAACAGACCATAAGGATGATAAAATCAAATCCTGAAATTAAAGAGATCATACTAAACTCTACTCTTTTGAAAGATAAAAAATTTGACGTTCCTATATATTTTTTTATGTCTACTATCTTAGGGGAGTCTGAGCTGCATGAGTGTATTGGAAAGGGATTAACCGATTCTCAGTCATATTGCAGCGGTATTATAGAGACTATAGAACATTATTGCTGTTCGATTTTCAAAGAGGATTCTATAATTTGTGACACTTATGATCAGCTTAAAGAAAATGCAGTAGACCCAGAAACCCTTGGTGTATTTAGAGATGGAGTCTATTCTCCTTCTCTTCCGATTGATTGGATTTGGGCATGGAATTTAACAAGAAGAGAGAATGTTCTGGTGCCAGCTCTATCAGGACTCTGTATCTCTTTAGCCTGTAATCATTATTATTTCTCTTCTAATGACGATAAAACCATGTATACAGCTTCAGATTCCAATGGATGTGCGGCCGGTAATTGTATGGAGGAAGCTATTCTTCATGGAATCTATGAAGTAATTGAAAGGGATGCTATCATTATTAATGCACGCAATAATCTGCGCCCTCCTGACATTAAAATAACCAGAGATGTCAGGAATAGATATCTGCATGAGATTTTAGATAAACTATTTGCAGATAAAAATATTATCTTTAAGATTAAATATTTAACCCTTGATATAAATATGCCAACTTTCGGGTGTGTGTTATTAGATAAGAATTTGGGATATCCGGTTATCGGTTATGGTACACATTTCGATCCTGAAATAGCTTTACAGCGTGCAATCACTGAACTCTTTCAGGCTCGAGCTATAAATCAAAGACAGAATAAAACATCCATGAAATTAAAAGGTGTTAAACTATCACAGTTACAATATTTATGGGAAACTGGCCACAAGACGATTTCTTTATCTGATATAAATGACATTTCCACAGACGATATAAATGAAGATATAAAGCTGGCAGTTAGGATGATTAAAAAAGAAAACATGGATGTAATCATTGTCAATAGAACAAAAAAGAATATAGGAATTCCTGTTGTTAAAGTAATAGTACCAGGGGCGCAAAGGTTAGACTGGTCATGGCTTTATGATAAAAATTTAGTAGCGATGGGGAGTAACCGAATATTTAACGTCCCTGTGAAGTTAAAATTATCAAAAAAAAAGAGAAAACTGTCAAGTCTTGACATCAACCAAATTACATTTGGATAAATCTTTCATCGAATTATGCCATGAAAATCGCTCTTGTTACTTGTAGATTCATTTATGATGACTATTACTCACTTGCAGCTAGTTCAATTCATGAAAATCTTGCATTAGAGTATATTGCGTCATTATTAAGAAAAAATGGTTATCATGTAGATTTATTTAATCAAGATTTAGAAAATATATCGGATGAACACTTGACCAGCTACCTTACTAATAATAATTATGAACTAGTCGGATTCTATACAAACTGCAGCAATACAAAAGAAACACTCTCAACTGCCAAAAGACTGCCCTCAAATATTCACAAATGCCTTGGAGGATATTCAGCCACTCTGTTTCCACAGGAACTAATTGCTAAAAAGGGTGTGGATTCAATAATAATGGGAGAAGGTGAATTCCCTTTTCTTGAACTGGCACAAGCTTTAAAAGAAGGGAAAGATTATAGCAATATATTTAATTTAGTTACAAAAAAGAAACAAAATCCCATGAGGCCATTAATTGATATCGATGAACTATCTAACCCTGTAAGAGATGAATTATATAAGAAATATAGCGTCAAGGAATTTGAGGATGAATTAAGATGGGCCCTTGTTTCTTCTTCGCGTGGATGTAACAATAATTGCGCATTCTGTTTTGTAAATAGATTTTACCGAATTGCAGAAGGCCAAAATGCGCGTTATAGAGATCCAATTAAGGTTGTTAATGAAATAGAGGAACTTGTAAAAGGGGACCTAAAAATAAATGCGATCTGGTTTGTTGATGAAGACTTTATCGGAAGAAATGAGGAGCGAGCTATACTAATAGCAGAAGAAATTATTAAGAGGGATATGGACATTTCAATTGAAATAGATTGCAGACCGGATTCAATTAATTATGATCTATTTTCATTACTCAAAAAAGCAGGGCTTGTCAATGTGTTCATAGGAATTGAATCATTTTCACAAAGTATGTTGAACAGATTAAATAAAGGAGTGTCAGTTCAACAAAATATTGAAGCGTTAAATATTCTCAAAAGCCTTGATATAAACTACATACTTGGTAATATATTTTTTGATGAAAGGACAAATTTATCTGAGTTGCATGATTCTCTAAAAATCTGCAGGAAATATAATTTTCAACAACTAAATGACCCTATACGAGTTCGTAAAAGTTACCTGACTTTTGATAAAATCCATTGTCATATCCCGAGGGATAAAAAAACGAAAAAATTATATAAAAAAATAAAAAAGGAGTGCGCTAACCTATTTTATAATTTTTTGAATTCCGGAAATACTTCAGATGAAGAAATACTGAAACTAAAAAATGAAGTTAGCGAAAAACTCTACCAGAAGGTTTTAAAAGAGTTACAAAAAAATGCTAATAAATCATGAATTATGAAAAAACGCAATAATTCTTGAATCATTTATTGTATTTAAAATTTTTTTTCTTAAAACCAAATCAAAAGATGTCACTCAACTGATTCCCATCATTTTCAACAATATTTCTGTTATTCCTCGTCCTTCACTGCATTGCTGCAGTTAATAGACAAATCTAAATTGCTTTGATATGATTAAAGAGAATTTTCTGCTACATGTATATCAATAGAATCGCAGGTAAAAGCCTGCATCACAGATAACCGTTTACCCTTACACCGATTCTCGACTTTCACTGGAATCCTCTAATCCTTTAGCGCCCAAGGCGCTTATCTTGAATATGCTTATAGAAAAAAATCATAGCGTTATTATTTTTGTTGATTTAATTATAAAATCATTATGATATGGATATTCATTCTAGTTAAAATATTACAAAAGAAAATCTGAAACATTATTAAAACTTTATTATCAAATTCAATAAACTATTAAAGGAGATTTGACAGATGTCTAAACGTAAATTTCAAACTGAAGTAAATCAGCTATTACACCTAATAATCCATTCATTATATTCTCATAGAGAGATCTTTTTACGAGAGCTTGTTTCAAATTCATCAGATGCAATTGACAGGCTAAAACTCTTAACACTTACTGATGAGAATTACAAGCACATTGATTTCGATCCAAGGATCGACATCTACTTCGATTCATCAGATAATAATACATTCACAATTTCTGACACAGGTATTGGAATGAATGAGGAGGAGCTGGCAGAAAATCTTGGAACAATTGCTAAATCCGGCACTAAAAATTTTGTTGAAAGTCTTACAGGGGATGAGAAGAAAGACTCTAATATGATAGGACAGTTTGGGGTTGGATTCTACTCATCCTTTATGGTATCAGATAAGGTAGATGTAATAAGCAGAAAGGCAGGTGATCAAAAGGCATATAAATGGACGAGTGATGGGAAGGGAGAATTTGAAATAGTAGAATCCGAAAGGGACAAATATGGTACAACAGTTATTCTTCATCTAACTGATGATGGAAAGGAATATGCAAACAGATGGCAGATTGAGTCTATTATAAAAAAATACTCAAATCATATCCCCTTCCCTATTTTTCTTCATTATGAGGACACTACTTATGAAGGAGAAGGAGACAATAGGAAGGAAAAGAAAGAACAAAAATGTGAGCAGATAAATGCAGCTACAGCGCTCTGGAAAAAACCTAAAAACGATCTTAAGGAAGAAGATTATAATGAGTTTTATAAAACCATTTCACATGATATGGAGGATCCTCTTTTTTATATTCACACTCAAGCAGAAGGAATGCTTGAATATACAACCCTTTTTTATATACCCCAGAAAGCGCCTTTTGATCTTTTCTACGCTGATTACACACCAGGAATTAAACTTTATGTAAAAAGGGTATTTATTACAGATGATGATAAAGAACTAATGCCGACCTATCTACGGTTTGTTCGTGGTATAATCGATTCAGAGGATTTGCCTCTAAATGTCAGTAGAGAAATCCTTCAGCAGAACAGGGTTTTAACAAAGATAAAATCCTCCTCAGTAAATAAAATTCTGGATAGCCTTGAAAAACTTCAAAAAGATGATAGGGAAAAATATGTTACCTTTATAAAAGAATTCGGAATCCCTTTAAAAGAAGGGCTCTACCAGGACTTTGAAAACAAAGAAAAGCTCTTAGAGCTTGTTATGTATAAATCTACAAAGGAAGAAGGTTTTACTACACTTGCTGAATATGTAAATAGGATGCAAACTGATCAAAAGGCAATATATTATATAACAGGAGAGAAGGAGGAAAATCTGAAGAATTCTCCACTTCTCGAATTATATAAGAATAAGAATATTGAAGTCCTTATTATGGATGATCAAATTGATGATATTGTAATATCCACTGTTAATAAATATAAAGATTTTGATCTCAAATCTGTAAATAGGACCGATTCTGCAGAAGACCTTAAAACCGAAGAGGATAAAGAGAAAGAGAAGGATATTGAACCGCTTATTGCAAAGATAAAAGATATTTTAGGAGATCAGGTTAAGGATGTCAAGGCAAGTGTCCGATTAAGCGACTCCCCCTCCTGTATTGTTGCAGATGAAAATGACCCAACAGTTCAGATGCAGCATCTTCTTAAGGCTACAGGCCAAGGCAATCTTCCTGAATTTAAGCCTATACTGGAAATAAATCCACAGCATGAGATTGTAAAAAAATTAGCCGCAACTAACGATAAAGGTTTAACAGAGGATATAAGCCATCTGCTTCTTGAACAGGCTATGCTTATTGAAGGGATCGAGTTAAAAAGTCCCAACCAATTTGTAAATAGATTAAATAGAATAATGGAGATAGCGATATAAACGATCTTTATTCATGTATTGTGCAGCAGATTTTCGCAGATAAACACAGGTTTTTGATTTTTATGGTAGAAAATCAGTTAGCTTAATACAGAATTTATTGTTAAAATTTTAGCCACTGATATACATGGAAATTCTATAGGGAAAATCAAAGTTTCATACGTGTTAATCCGTGGCTAAGATATATACTATTTAACTTCTGAAAACAGTTTTAGCTTACTAATCCGTTTAAACCTACGTTCATCTGCGGCATAAAATCACAGTTGATCACCATCTTAAGTATAGTAGGAATGAAATAGGGATAATTCAATCCCTCATTTCATACAGATTTGACTATGCCTATATCTTTTTTTTCCATATATTTGGCGCTATTATACCAATTAGAAAACTAACTATACAAACAATATATATCAATAGTATCAATGATATCTCAGCATCCCAATATAACAGATTAATTACTATATTCTGAGTGTTCTGCATTGAAATGATTGTGATAAATACAATGAATGTAATTAAAATTATTGTTTTTAATTTCATATAGTTATTTCTTTTTTATAAATTTTTTATAAACGATCTGCATTATGATTCTATAATTGTAGCAGTTACAATTCCCTTTGCAACTATTTTCCCATCCTCTCTTTTAACTTCAACCTCTAATATCCTTGTTCTACGTCCATTATGTATGACCCACGATTCAGCGATCAACTCCTCACCTATGTTGGCTGATGATATGAAATTATAACTTGACTGACTTCCAACACAATATCCCATTGTCATAGCAGCAGTTCCGCATGTATGATCAGCTAATGATAGGATAGCGCCACCATGAGGAGAATTCGATGGATTCATTAACTCTTCAGTAAGTTTCATAGAAATCTTCGCCCTTCCTTCAGTTACTTCTTCTATCTTAAATCCAAGCAATTTTGCATAACTGGAGTTCCCGCTCATCTCTTTGATTGTATTAAAATCGATTTTGTTATCTTTTTTTAATTCAGGAGTCATTTTTTATCCTTTACATTAAAGAAGTCGATTTGTTATTATATTTAAAGTAATTATAAATCAACAAATTTTAATAAATAATTTTATTTTGTCAAGTTAGCTTTTATTTTTCAATATTTATCATGAAATTAAAAGAATCTAAATTAATAGAATATACCTTCTAATAAAAGGGAATTCATCTATCTGTTCCGATTAAGATCAAAACCAAAAAAAACAATAAACCATCATCAAATGAAATTCTTCCCCAATAGATTTCTATTATATTCAACAATTTTTATTACTATACTGATATCAGTTTACGCAACTTCTGATGATCTGATAAAATGGCCTGTTGATCTGCCTAAAAGCCTCTCTGGAACACTTTGTGAAATCAGAGGGCTTTCACTTCATCAGGGTATCGATATAAAAACAAGGTCGCGTGTGGGTTTTCCTGTTTATGCAGCATCATCAGGAAAAGTTATTAAACTAATTTCAAAAGAAACCGGATATGGAAATGCCATATTCCTAGAACATGAGGATAACCTTACTTCGGTTTACGGTCACCTTGACTCATTTGAAGATTTCAATCATAAACTGTACACACTTTCGGAAACATTAAAGATATTATACAACAATGAAAAAATATATTTTAGATTTTTTACAGGCAATATCAGCTACAGGAAAGGTGATATTATAGGCTACACAGGTGAGTCAGGTTCCGGCTATCCACACCTTCATTTTGAATTGAGAGAAGATGGAATATTCTCAAATCCTATGAAATATATCGATATAAAAGATGATCAGTCACCAGTTATTGAGAGGATATTTGTATGCATTGAAAATTATAACAGTACAATAAAAAAGAAACAGATCAGGATCAAACAAAGCTGGGGAAGGTATTATCCTGTTGAAAATCCAGTTGAGATCACAGGTACAGGAAGGTTATTCCTTAAAATTTCATGCTATGACAGGGCAAACGCTCAAAACAGGGTGGCTATTTATAAGATAAAAATGTTTAATAATAACAATGAGATATTTAATATCACATTCGATCTTATAAACCGAATTGATTTCAAATATTCTCATCTGATTTATGACATATCCAGATCATCAATTGATGGGCATGTATCCTATACATATTTTTTATGTCAAAGGAAAGGAAATAGATACAGAGGGCTTAAATGCAGCAATAAAGGTTATATTGAATCATGGAACGGAGAGAACGATATTAGAATAGAGGTTTACGACTATGCTGGTAATAAATCAAGCGCAGAGTTAAAAATAATAAAAAAGAATATCGAAGAAAAATTTATACCAAATTTCTTATATGTGAGTAAAGGGAAAAGAAGTATTATCAGAAGCAGGACAGACAGCTTCTCAATAATATTTGACAGAGGTTCTATCTATAGAGATACGCTCATAAATGTAACGGATAATTTTCCAAAACAATTAATAAATTCAATTGCGAAATCGATCTTAATTGACCCAAAGGATATTATTAAAATTTATCAGGTTTCTCCTTCTGATATAATTCACCGTAAGCCGGTTAAGATACTTATAAAAAAACCTGAGGAAGTATCAAAAATTGAAGTAGAGAATATCCTGATCTATCAATTTTTTAAAGGGAAGAAACCGAAACCACTAAAAACTGAATATAATTCCAAAGAGGAGAACTTTACAGCAGTAACAAGGGTTAATGGATATTTTGCACTAATCAAAGATACAATACCTCCAGGAATATACCTTCCTCCAACACATGAATTCTATGAGGACAAGGAATTTTACAGAAAAATAAGATTTAGCACATACGACAATCTTTCAATGATTGATAAAGATTCTATAGAATGTATAGTTGATGGTGAGACTTTCCCATTTAGATTTGACAATGACAGAAAGTGGATTGAGATGAGTCTTCCCAAAAGATCGATAACCAGAGGAGAGCATCATATACTGATCAAGATAAGCGATATGGCAAGTAACCAGAGCGTTTTCAGGGATTTGATAATATTCTAATTGACATAAACATATAGAGATTATTATCTTCACAGGAAACAGGAAAAGAATACAAATTACCTTCCTAATTAATTAATCATGATTAGTAATTTTAGATAGATCTTACATGTAGTATTTAATTCATATATATTAATTTCAATAAGTTTCTTCGATCTCTACTCCCCCTCAGATATCTATACACAAATTAGTGTAAAATAGGGGATAAGGGGATTATAGAGATAAGGTTATTGAATATTAAAGAAGATAAACTTACTCAATTAATAATAAAGTCTATTATTCTATTATACCAAATTTAAATTCTGATTTATTCTAATATGATAAACTATATAAAATCGATCAATTACTCCATTTCTCATGGCGTTTATAAACTGATTGAACGCGCAAAGATGACAGAGCATACATTTATGTTAATAATTGCTATTATTATTGGCATCCTTGCAGGTTTTGGTGCAATGGCAATCAGAGAAATGATCAAGTTATTATCAGAACTTTCATATTCTGGTGATGATAATTTATTAAAAAATATAATAAATTCGCCATGGTATGTCAAAATTTTTATCCCTGTGTTAGGAGGAGCAATAGTCGGACCAATCATCTACTTCTTTGCTAAAGAGGCAAAAGGTCATGGCGTTCCAGAAGTAATGCAGGCTCTTTTGATGAAGAACGGCACAATTAGGCCACGGGTGGCAATAATAAAAGCTATAGCATCTTCAATTACAATCGGTACAGGAGGCTCTGTAGGAAGGGAAGGACCTATTGTTCAGATCGGGTCGAGCATCGGCTCTAGTGTTGCCCAGTTTTTTAGGGTTTCCCCAGAAAGAATGAAGACTTTTGTAGGGTGCGGCGCTGCAGCAGGCATTGCAGCGGCATTTAATGCTCCTATTGCAGGTTCTCTTTTTGCAGTTGAAATTATCATGAGAGATTTTGGATTTACACAATTCTCTCCAATAGTTATTGCTTCTGTCATGGCAACAGTTGTTTCTCATTACTTTGAAGGTAACTTTGCAGCATTTCAGGTTCCTACTTATCACCTAACAAGCCCTTATGAGATACTATTCTATTTTCTTCTGGGAGTCCTCTGCGCTATCGTGTCCTATGCTTTTATTAAAGCCTTGTATTTTTCTGAAGAATTATTTGATGAACGCTTAAAACTCCCTGAATATCTTAAACCTGCTATAGGGGGCTTAATAATCGGTATAATTGCGCTTATATTCCCAGAAATAATGGGAGTTGGATATGAATCGATCAACGATGCTTTACATGGCAAGCTTGTTTGGCATTTAGCATTTATTCTTATATTCATTAAAATATTCTCTACATCCGCAACATTGGGATCGGGCGGATCAGGAGGCATCTTTGCGCCATCTCTCTTTATGGGCGCAATGCTGGGATGTGCCTTCGGATGGCTTGTGCATACTTATTTCCCAAATATCACTTCAACACCTGGCGCTTATGCTCTAGTCGCAATGGGAGGGCTGGTTGCAGGAACTACACATGCGCCTATTACCGCGATAATTATTGTTTTTGAACTTACTAACGATTATCAAATTATTTTGCCGTTGATGGTAACCTGTATCATCAGCACTATACTCTCTTCTAAATTATCAAGAGAATCGATATATACATTAAAGCTCCTACTCCGTAATATTCATATTAAAGATGGCGCAGAAATCAACATAATGAAATCGATCTATGTCAAAGATGTTTATACACCTAATGCTGAGACTATAACAGAAAAGAGTAATTTCAATCAAATTGTAAGTAAACTGATATCAGGGAAAGATCCTTATCTTTTAGTCACTGGTCCTAAAAAAATGTTAGTAGGTATTATTGCAATGAATGATATAAAGGCATTTCTGTTTGAAAAGGATATGCTTCAGCATATTGTTATCGCAAAGGATATTGCAATAAAGGATGTTGTAACAGTTACTCTTAAGGATAACTGCTTCACTGTCCAGGATATAATCAGCAAAAACGGTTGGGCAGGTCTTCCTGTTGTAGACTCATCAAAACCTAAAAAAATTCTCGGGATGATATGGCGTAAAGATATACTTGAAGCATATAATAAAGAGATTGAAAATATTGAACGAGTAGAAATGCAACCGAACGGCATAGCCTTTCTGTATAAGGATAGGGGGATCTATAAAGGCGTGTGCTGGAAAGAATATCTCAAGCATGTTGAAAACTTCTGTCTGGGACTT
>JAXHTB010000550.1:0-2072 GCA_034190185.1 Spirochaetota bacterium
CACAATCTTAAGGGATAATGAATTTGGTCGTGAGGATTGTCATTCAATCATTGAAGAGGTTAAAAACTCTGTTTGTAAGGATGATTTACGGGACAGGTATAAGATTGAAAAGACATTAAAGGATCTCTTAAAAAATAAGATCATCACAAGCGGCCCATTGAAAAAGGGCATTAAAAAGAAGGTGATCATGTTTATCGGTCCAACAGGAGTGGGTAAGACAACCACAATGGCTAAACTGGGAGCAATATATTCGCTTCGTGAGAATTTTAAAGTAACCTTTGTGACAATCGATACATACAGAATTGCCGCAACGGAGCAGTTAAAAAAGTATGCTGGCATAATGAAGATACCGGTTCATGTTGTAAATGAACAAAATAGTTTTAGGGATGTGATAGATAAGGAGAAATCTGATATTATTATGGTTGATACTTCTGGCAGGAGTCATAAAGATGAATTAAAAATCTCAGAGATTAAAAGCTATGTTGATATGGTTGAGTACGATTTTGAGAAAATACTGTGTGTTAGCGCTAATACGAAAAAGAGCGACCTGGATGATGTTTTTAAAGCATTTGACAAGATAAATTTCAATAGTATAATAATAACAAAAGTAGATGAAGCTTCTTATATTGGAAGTGTGATAGATATTGCCGATAAATATAAAAAGCCGATTTCATATTATACAAATGGACAAGAAGTCCCTAATGATATTGCTTTAGCCAATCCGGATAAGATTGCTGATATGATAGTTGGTGGGAATTTATTATAGAAGGAGGTCGCAAATTGGACCAGGCTGCCAACCTAAGAAAATTAGTAGTTAAGAATAACAATTCAGATAGGAAAACTAAAACAATTGCTATTACAAGTGGCAAGGGAGGGGTTGGAAAAACCAGTTTGGCTGTAAGCCTGGCAATTGCGCTTGCAAGGGACGGTTCCTCAGTAACCCTTCTAGATGCAGATTTGGGTTTAGCAAATATTAATGTTATTCTTGGTGTTATTCCGAAATATAATTTGTATCATGTAATTAAGGGAAAGAAAAGACTTAAAGATATAGTAATCGATGTCCCTGAAGGAATCAAGATCATTGCCGGGGCTTCTGGTTTTCATCAACTAGCAAATCTTGATGTAAAGCAGAGGAATGATTTTATAGGGGAAGTTGCTGATTTAGATTCTGATGATTATATGATCATTGATACAGGGGCAGGAGTATCTCAGAATGTTTTAAGCTTTGTTATTGCTTCTGATGAGATCATTGTAATTACTACACCAGAGCCTACAGCTATTACAGATGCCTACGGTATTATTAAATCTATTGCTTCTCAATCTATGGAGAAAACAGTAAAACTTGTAGTTAATAGGGTTCAGTCTGTTAGTGAAGGTAAAAGGGTTGCTCAAAGGGTTATAAACATAGCTGGACAATTTTTAAATTTAAAGGTTGAAAATTTAGGATTTATCTTTGATGATATTTACGTACCCAGATCGATCAGAAATCAGAAGCCATTTATAGTTAGTTATCCAAAATCCAAGGCATCAATCTGTATTACAATGATAGCAAATAGAATATCAAATAAAGAGGTAAGCGCTCCCAAGGGATCTGGCCTAGTATCATTTTTTAGAAGATTGTCGATGCATGATAATGATAATATTGAATTATGATAAATTGAGATTTATAACGACTTACATTTAAAAAGGGATGCAATCTTATTAAGAAGAAATGAAATAGAACAAGTATATAATTTGTATATAATTATTGTATATTATGATATTGGTTGTTATTTTACCGTAACAGAATTTTGATAAATTACATAGAGGTAATTTATCAAAATATTCAACTAGCGGCAAAATGAGCCATGGGGTCTTATTTAATAAAAGCGGTTGGTTAAAATAAATGATAAATATAAATGAATTTGACATCGGTTATAAATCTGCCATTCTATTCGGACTTGCCTCATTATTTTTTTCTTTTCTTATTGGCGTAATTAGTGGGAATGAAGTTAGTGTAATTATTGTGAGATCACTATTATTTATGATCGGATTTAGTTTTCTAGGTTTTATTTCTGTATATATAATTAAGA
>JAXHTB010000551.1:0-2060 GCA_034190185.1 Spirochaetota bacterium
AAAAGGTACAGGCGCAAGACTGATTGGACCAAATTGTCCTGGTATAACAACACCAGGCGATGGCAAAATCGGTTTTATGCCAAACTTTATTCATAAAGAAGGAAATGTAGGAGTAATATCACGAAGCGGCACTTTAACTTATGAAGTCATACATCAATTGACTAATGCAGGAATTGGCCAATCAACATCTATTGGAATAGGAGGAGATCCTATTATCGGTACTACTTTTGTTGATCTACTTGAGTTATTCCAAGAAGATCAGGATACTGAAATGGTAGTAATTATGGGAGAAATTGGCGGTAATGCTGAAGAAGAGGCTGCTGAATTTGTTAAAACAAAAATGACTAAACCGCTTGTTGGTTTTATCGCAGGGCAGACAGCACCACCAGGCAGAAGGATGGGTCATGCAGGGGCTATTATTTCAGGTGGTAAAGGAACAGCTGATGAAAAAATGAAAGCATGGAGAGATGCTGGTATTCATGTAGTGGAAAATCCTGCAGATATAGGATCAAAAGCTGTTTCTATATTAAAAAAATAGTATATAAACTTTTTCAAGATAAAAAGATATTAACTTCTTTCCGCTATATGCGGAGAGGAGTCAATATTTATCTAATTTATACTTGAATAGAAATTTAGTTAATATTGAGCTTACCTAATATATTATCAAGATATTACTTAAATATTTATTTAGGATTAATTATAATACTTAACACATCTATTAATAAAACAATCATCTAAATTTCTGCTCTCAATGGATGAATTCATGAAAAATAGTTATCAAAATATAGAATTAATTGTTGGAATACCATCATATATGGAAGCCGATAATATAGCATTTGTAGCTAAGATGGTTGATAAAGGAATAAAAAAATATTTCAGCGATCTAAAGGCTATAATTGTAAATATTGATAACAACAGTATGGATGATACAAAGGGCGTTTTTTTATCTACCGATACTATTACACCTAAAAAATATATTTCAACTCCAAAAGGTGTATTAGGAAAAGGAAATAATTTCATTAACCTTTTTAAATTTGCAAAAAAACAATTCCCCAGCTTAAAGGTAACGATTGTAGTAGATGCAGATTTAAAATCTATTACTCCAGAATGGGTAAAATATTTGGCAGAACCAATTCTTAATGGATTTGATTATGCTCTGCCAAGATATTCCCGTCATCAATTCGATGGCACGATAACCAATCATATATGCTATCCCATACTATATGGTCTTTTAGGTGAAGATTTACGGCAACCAATAGGTGGTGAGTTTGGTTTTTCACCTCAACTTATTGACCACTGGCTTAAAGAAAAATGGCTCCCAACAACCAAACATTTTGGGATTGACATATTTATGACCATGAATGCAATACTTGGAAAGTATAAAATATGTGAAGTTGTTCTTGGCAAAAAGGTTCATAAGGCAAGCGCTCCAAAGCTGGGAGCTATGTTCACACAGGTTGTAACAACATTCTTTGAAAAAATTCTTGAAAATAAATATGAATGGATGAACCTGCCAATGGGAACTCCAAAAGCCAAACCACAATTTGGACTTAAAAAGATAGATCCGCCTCAGGAGATAAAAATTGATATACGTGATTTAAAGCGGAAACTTAATGAAGAGTATTTTCAAAGAGAAAAACTTTTACAACAATTTTTGAATGACTATGCAATGACGCGATTGAATCATATGTTTGAAGAGGATTACTATGATATGGATATTCTTATGTGGACACAGGTAATGTATCAATTACTTTACCAATACGACATCGGCTCAAAAAGGATGAAGAAAGAGATCGTAGAAGTCCTTAAACCTCTTTACTTTGCAAGATCAGTCACCTTTGACTATCAATCATGGAGATATAATATAAATTATGCTGAAGAGACTATTCTCGAACAGGCTAAAGCTTTTGCATCACAGAAACCCTATCTTATTGGACTTTACTGGAAAGATAATAAATGCAATGTTATGACATGACTTTATCAAAATTATATAGCAAAATTATGTTTTGCACCTGTTAATAGCATTAATTTTACATACAATTTTTAATTTCTAAATATTT
>JAXHTB010000552.1:0-2057 GCA_034190185.1 Spirochaetota bacterium
AAAAAATATACTTCTATAACCTTGATTTTGCACAAGAGATCAGTGAAAGCCTTGACATAGCAGAGAAACAGTATAAGGATGCATTGCCATACTGGACAGAAATCAAGAACTATGCCCAAAGCGCAAGCCGTATAAAGCTGACAACAGACCTTGGTTTTATTGAGTCAGAAAGATACTCCATAATTACCGGAGAGGTCAATTACGGGAAGATAATAAAGGATCATCTTAATAGAATAGAAAAGAAGAGACAAATTCTTAAACAGGGGCTTGCATCGCTTAATTGACAAGAGGTCATTGTTTAAAATTATAATTTGATCATCAGCTTAGTCAATGCTTGCAATACAGACCAATTGAGCGCTATTTTCTTTAATGTAGATTACAATCTGATATAAGACCAGATATAGAAAGGTGGTAATGATTTATTAATTTTCCTTCAACTCGTTATACCAAAAGAGTAATTTCTCCTTTTCTTCATCGGATGAATAAATACCTAACATTATTTTTAATCTGCAATATTGTAAGACATCTAGATCATATTCTTTTGCCTCATTTTCCAAATCATTATATTCTTTAATATGAGATCTGCAATAATCAAAAATATCTTGATTATAATCCTTTGCCTCCTGCTCAAATCTTTTTAGTTTGCTGGCAATTATGCTGGACTTCATTGCTTTATCTATTTTGTCATTAACATCCATCTCAATAACCGTTTTTCTTTTTCTTTATATTATGATTCTAAAACCCTATAGTCAAGAAATAAATTAAATAGAAAAGCATATATTTATACTTATTAATTGTAGTATATCAATTATGGAGCATTTTTAGTTTTTCCATCAAATGTATAATCAAGAACATCGGGATTTAACGCAAACGGGGGATGATAATATTTAAAAAATGAGGAGAAACCATTTCTCCAAGTCCCTGCTGGAATTATCCTCTCCGATATTCTGCTAAGGTTGAAAGCAAATCCAATATATGCATGTCTCGATTTATACTTGTAGGTAGAGTTAGAGAACCAGTAACCTCTAGTATAAAATCCGCAGTCGATTTGAAAATATTGCATAATTGTATCTCGTATATATGGCATCCCCCTGAATTTCAGAGAAAGGATAAACTTTTGCCCTGTAACATCACTTGTTATCTCAAGTTTTTTAGTTGCTTTTTGATTCATGTGATCTTCAGATGGCCAATATTCAATCTGAAATGCGAGAAGTTCATCAAGGGGAGGATAGATATCCATAAGCAGAGCAAATAGACCTCCACCAAGGTTCCATACCATATCTCCCCAGGAAAATCCATATGTATCTCCAAAACCGTCACCTATTTCAATTCCCAGTCCTACTATCTGCGAGAATAAAAATCCCTTTAAGGCTGAGCGATTTCTGGAATTGCCATTTTTTTCGAAGGTATGTGATGCTATTCTTGATGCGAGATATATGCCCCACAGATGACCAAACTTATCTGCTCCACCTGTATAGGAATCCTGTTCTATTCCCCAGCCGTCATCATTGAATTGCCAGTCCTTGCTAGTCCCCCATCCCCATGCCCCTATTCCCCAAAGTAATACTACAACAGGAACACTGCCATAGAACCAGTATTCGAGTGTATTGTCTTGTGGTTTAGTTTTTTCCAAAGCATCAGGTTTTTCCCCTTCAGCATAAAGATTGAATATTATTATCATTAAAATCATAAAGATGGAAATTGATTTCTTCATTTTTTAAATTCCTTATAATCTTTATTATCGATTAAGCAACTGCAAAGCTGTTTGTAAAGAAATTCTAGTTTCATCAATCGATAATAATAGGTTGTAATCGAATCGAATCTGCATCTAAAGATCGAAAGACGACTTTTATTATGAATGATAACATCTGATTATTGAGTTTCGTTACGGTTTCTAGACGTATTTAGATTAACAATATTTAAGTTTATTCTACCAAAAAACCTAAAGTCAATTCCGGGAGGGTCAAGTCCATATAGATTAACTGTAAAAAGAAGATCAATGATTTTCTTATATCTGTAAATATTATAATCAAGCCTTAATCTATTTAGGATATTAT
>JAXHTB010000553.1:0-2048 GCA_034190185.1 Spirochaetota bacterium
GAACATACTCTGATTTCTACATAAATGCAAGAGTAGAACAAGGCTATAAATTTGCAAGAATGAATGAATTGTTATTATATTATAAACATATAACACTGCTGTAAAAACTACTTATGATGGAATTCTGCTTTCCATAATCGGAAATAATAGCCTGTAATCTGTATAAATCAGCATTATTATCCTGGAAATCGACTTTTTGCAGCAACACCATAAATTAAAATTGAATCAGGTAATAAAAAGACATTGATAAATCCCAAGTATCTCTTAAGGACCTCCCTCTTTTCATAACTAGCCTTCATTGAGGTGCATAAAGTTATTATCTACCCCGATTTTTAATAGGATTATTGTAAAAATGACGCAATAAAAATCAAGTTTTAATTATATAAAATTTCAATTTAGAAATTGAGAAAAATGAATATGTAAATTTCAGAAAGCTTTCAGTATTATAAATTCAATCATTCTACTTAAAATTAGATTAAGCAAATTTCTTGCTGTAATAAAAATTCAGTAAAAAAATATTTTTTTGGTTACGATTGCACCTATTTTTACGCTTATAAATATTATAGATCTATTAAAAAATAATATTTTGGAGGAAGCTTTATGAATTTTATCAAAAAAAATGTTGTTAGTAGTTGTTTTGCTGCACTTTTTATAATTTTGGCAACTGTGAGTTCTGTCTTTGCTATTGATATCCCAGGAGGTGATATAACTGTAGATGAGACATGGACTTTAACAAATTCACCCTATAATATTCTGGGAAATACAGTTGTCCAGTCCGGTGTTACGCTGACAATCCAGGCTGGTGTTGAAGTTCGATTTAACAGCGAAATATTTTTGGAAATCCACGGCAAGCTTGTGGCAAGAGGAACAGAGGGGAATGAGATAAGATTTACATCAAATACGGGAACACCTGCTTCCGGCGACTGGGAATATATCTATTTTACAGGAACTAGTGCAGATGATGATGCAACATATGATGGGGCTGGTAATTATATTGATGGTTCAATACTTGAATATTGCATCATTGAATATGCAGGAAGCACTTATGAAGGCGCTTTAAGGTTGGATGGCGCTCATCCATTTATTAACAACTGCACTATTCAAAATAATTTCTATAATGGTATATATGCTTATAATTTAGATAATATTTTAAAGATCACGAATTGCATAATTATTAACAATAGCAGCTCTGAAAGCGGCCACTCTACATACGGCGGCGGGATTTATGCAGCAGCTCCAGACTCATCTTCCCCAAAGCTTGAAATGACAGACAATACTATTTCGAATAATGGTGCCCGTGGAAATGGAGGAGGATTGTATGTTCATTTCTCTACTAATTCACTTTCTGAGATTATTATAACAAATAATACCATCACCAATAATAACACATGGGCTGCCAATACCGGAGGAGGTGGAGTTTATTTATACTCTCAAGGACAAATTTCTATTTCAGAAAACGAATTTTCAGATAACAATTGCGGTGATTCCGGCGGCGCAATTTATATTCATCATCAAACCAATTCTGAACCTGCAATAGTATCTGATAATAATATAGAAAATAATGCTGCGGGTGATCATGGAGGAGGGATATATTTTCACGGTTATAATGACTCCGGCCCTTCATTAAATAATAATAATAAAATAACTAACAATCTTATAATCAACAACACTACTTCTACTTTATCTCCCGGTGGTTGGGGTGGCGGCATCTTTATTACCGGTGCATATGCAGAAGGAAATATTATTATGTGTAATTCTACTGTTGGTAGCACTTCCAGTCATGGCGGAGGAATTTGTGTTTTGGCTGGTGATGTCAGGAACAACATTATTTACGACAATACCGCAGCCCATGCTGGCGGCGGGATTTATATTACCACTCTTCAAGGAAATTCTGTTGAAAATAATATTATTGCAGGCAATACCTCCCAAGCAGCAGGCGGGGTTTGGCTTTCAGTTCATCATATAGGTGCTTCAATAGTTGCAAATAATGTAATATACAACAATAATGTAACAAGTCATGCCGGAGGATTACACCTTGCTTGGCTATA
>JAXHTB010000554.1:0-2039 GCA_034190185.1 Spirochaetota bacterium
CTTGTTTTCAATGAATAAGAAAAGTTACAGAACTTTGCGTTCAAGGATTCTTTGATTAAAAGAGAGTGTAAATATAAAAAATTGATTGATTTATTATTGTGCTGTTAGAAATAGGTAAACTCTAAAAATGATATATAGTTTGATAATCATTATTTGGTAAGAAACAGTTAGCTTTATATAATAAAAAAAGGGAATAGATAATGATAAAAAGGACACCATATTTAGCACTAGCAATATCAGTTATTATGATGTTATCTGTGAAATTTATTTTTGAGGTTTCAGAGCGGCCCTTCACAACAGGGCAAAACATTATTTTATACATTCTCTCACTAGCTCCATCGGTTGGAATAGCGCTTTTTTTTGATCCAAAGGCTGCTAAAAACAGGGAAGAGCTTTTGAAGATTAATTTTTACGAGGAGAATTAGATGCAGTTGGGACACGTTGCAGTAGCCTTGGCAATCTCGTCATATGCTCCGGAGCTTACAGGGGGAGAGATGGATGCATTTTCTGTTGAAAGCATTGCTGTGGCAATGGTTGCGCATTGGCTGCCAAATTTGGATGTAATTCCGATCTGGTTGAAGATTGCAAAGCCCTCATTTCATTGCACTTGGTCGCATAGTCTGCTTTTTGCAATTATTGTGGGTCTTTTGACTCTATTTATCAATACTTCATGGGCAATTTTGTCTTTCTTGAGTATCATTGTTCATTATCTTGCAGACCTTCCAAGCAGTGTAGGGCTTCCGCTTTTTATGCCATTATCTGATAAAAGATTTACAATAAATTTATGGGCAGATACCGGACATTCAGGATGGCAGGCATTTAAGGGCAGTTACATTCAGGCATGGCCCTGGATATTGGAAGGAGGTGCCTATCTGTTCCTTTTTATAAGGGCATATCAGGAGATGGTTTGGCCATTTTTATCAGCATAATAAAATGAAGCTTAAGAAGAGTTACGAATATATCATAATCGGAAGCGGATTCGGAGGAGCCTTTGCGGCTTATAATCTGGCAAAGGCCGGTAAGGAGGTGCTTGTAATAGAACGGGGAAAATGGGCAGTAAGAGATGATTCCTGCTGGGATGAGAGAAGGCTTCATATTGAAAACCCTCTATACAGAGGATTTACTCCTGTAAATGTAGATCAAAAAAAAGGAAAAATAGAAGAAGACTGGCCAGATGATACTGTTGGTGGAATGTCAACATTCTATGGAGCCGCTGCATTTCGAATGAGAGAAGATGATTTTCTCGGAGCTCCAATTCCGGGCTCTTATGAAAGGGACAAAATCAGCGAATGGCCATTTGGTTATAAGGAGCTTGCTCCATTTTATGATGAAGCAGAAAGACTTCAGGGAGTTGCAGGGATAAAGGGAGCCGATATTTTTGAACCTGCGAGAAAAAAGGATTATCCGCATGCTCCGCCTAAAAATCTTGCATTTTCGTCAAAACTTGTAAAAGATTCAGCCGAAGAAATTGGCCTACATCCTTTTCATATTCCATTGGCAATAAATTTTTCTGGTAAGTATGGTAAAGAGAAGTGTATTCTTTGCGACAAATGCGATCATTACATCTGCAAAATTGAAGGAAAGAACGACCTCTCTGTTTCAGTCCTGCCAAAAGCAATTGAATATGGAGCAACTGTTCTTGCAGACACAAGAGCAATAAAGATCAATATCTCCAACAATCAGGCAAAATCAGTTGATATTATAGATCACTCAACAGGAGAGAGTTTGACAATTAAAACAAAGAGGGTTATTGTTGCATGCGGCGCTCTCTCCACACCTCATCTACTCCTATCTTCCGGAATAGGTGGGGCTGCAGATAGTGGGGAACTGATAGGAAGATATCTAATGCGTCATACAAATGGAGTTATTAGTGGTTTGTTCCCCTTTAAAACGAATCCAAGAAGTGAATTTCAAAAACAGATTGCAATTACAGATTTTTGTTATGGCTCTTTTGATAAGAAATCAGAACCAAAGGGTAACTGGGGAATAATACAGGATTTTCAGATGCCTGGGAAGGAAGTACTAAAGGAATTTTCTCC
>JAXHTB010000555.1:0-2037 GCA_034190185.1 Spirochaetota bacterium
TAAGGCATATAGGGGAGATGTTCTTCGCCAGGTTAAGCTCTATGGCGAAATGCATAGATTTATTCCAATTTATGCATCCTGGATAGGAGCAGCTATTACTGAGATACCAGTTAGACACCATCCTAGAACATCTGGGAAATCGAAATACGGGATAACAAGAACATTCAAGGTATTGCTCGATATGATCACTGTCAAATTCCTAGGTTCATTCTCAACAAAACCAATTTACATTTTTGGCGGTATGGGTGGATTACTCTTTTTAATAAGCCTCTTAAGCGGTTCAGCAGTAATATTGATGAAAATACTGTTTAATCACTCAATGATACGAAATCCACTTCTACTTTTGACTGTCATGCTTATCATATTAAGTGCAATGTTTGTACTCCTCGGCATTCTTGCTGAAATCTTAATACGAATTTACCATGAATCACAGGATCAACCATCATATAGAATAAGAGAAACAATTAACTTTACTACAATTTAAATATAATTTGATAAATGAACAAGATTAAACTAATAATATTTTACTGCTTTCCTATTTCTTACAAATATTCTAAGAATTTTTCTCACTTCTCAACAATTTGCTATTTTTTTTAATAAGATTATTGACTTTAGTTAATATATATTACTAAAATAACCAATATACTAATAATTACTATAAAAATATACAATTCAATATATTATTTATTTATATAATTTAGCGCACTTAAGGCGGGCTTTAAAGAGCTGAAACAAAGGTGATAAGGAGATTTATAAGATATGGAGATAATATAAAATAAGCCCTCTAAGGCTCATTTTGCCACTAATCAAATATTTCGATAAATTATCTCTTTGTAATTTATCGAAATTCTGTTGTGGTTAAAGATTTCCATCTTCCTTTCTCTATTAACCCCCTTATCTCCTTTTCTTACATATTTTTTTCATAAGACTGTACAAAAACGAAATAATGCAAATTCCTATACTATTGAATTTAATTTCAATATCTATTTCTTACTAAATCAATAATTTCTGGTTTATTAAGTAAGGATTCAAGGAGTCAAATGTAAAGAAGAAACTAGCAAGGGTGGAGCGCTCTTCATCCAATATAGATCCATAGCTTATAATTATAAGCCCAATACAACAATAATCCTTAAATCCTTTAATGCTGAAAGGTTGAAAGCGCATTACTTGTTTTATTAAAAAGTAATTATTATATAAATATAAAAAATAAATAAATCAGGGGTAAAGAATGAAGGTAATACATATAATTAAAAGAATTGAAACACTCGATTACGATATCCGGGATTTAAGAAAGCTGGAGAAATCTATAAAAAGAAATAAATCATTTTCAACTCCAATTTATATGTCTATTGAGAAGCAGATCAACATATTACTAGGAGAAAGGATCCGGTTGCTTGAATTAACAATTGAAAACCCACCTGAAAATCTTGTAGAAGAGATTGAGGGGGAAAAACCGAAGATTAAGAAACCTGTTCAAAAACAAGTAGAGACCAAAACAAAAGCAAAAAAAGCAAAGGAGACAAAACCAAAGGTTGATAAGAAAGAAGAAGTATTAGAAGATGAAGAGTTACCTATGTTTTTGCAGGATGATATTGACCAGAAAATAGAAAAAATAAAAACAGCTAAAGAATCAACAGAAAATTCAACAAAAAATAATAAAAAAGACACTGATAATGATTTTCCAGATGATGAGGATGTAAAAATATTGGATGTTGCCCTTGAAAAAGGAACCCTAAATAAGAATGATATAGAAAAAGAGAAAAAAAGGGTGCGATTCTTTAAGGATAATTTCCCAACTAATGAAAACGAATTTTAACGCTATTTTGTTTTTATAGCCTTTTCCAGTACAAATTCCAATTTATATTTTTCAAGAAAATAGAGTGAACTTCCAGATTCAATCTCTTCATCTGTTAAATCATTGAATACTAAATCTCTTATAATATTACTAGCAATTCCATTATCCCTTAATTCTATAAGTATATGTGCAATACTAACCATCCTACTATATGCTATAAAACCCGATGAGGTCTTATCAGG
>JAXHTB010000556.1:0-2005 GCA_034190185.1 Spirochaetota bacterium
AGTGTATGATGATTTCCTTGGCGTTTAACAGTTAATAGTATGAACAAATTCTCCAATAAAGATATCTTATTCTCAATTTTTACTATTTCTTACCTCTTCAGTTGTCTTGCATCATCTTATTCAGTGGATCTGAAAGTGAAATCAAGGTATCAGGATGAATTAAATACAGGTATAAAAAACAATATCAATATTGTGGCTTTGAATGGGGAAAATGACTCAAATAATTTTATAATATCTAACATAGAAAAAGGTAATTTTGAATATAGACGAAACAATCTGTATATAAAGGTCAGAAAAAACATAGATAAAAGAAAATACAGAAAAGCAGAGTATTTACTTAATACATTTTTTAAGGATTATCCTGATAAAAAGGACAGAAGGTATTATTATTATTCAGGTATAATTTTTGAAAAAAGGGGAGAATATATAAAAGCTGCAGAAAACTATAAAAAAGCGATTGAGATATTGCCGTCGTATTCCAGGGCAAGAAACAAGCTTGGTAGTGTGTACTACAGAATGCGAAGATATGATGAGTCAAAGGAGCAATTCATTAAGGCTCTTGAGTCAAATCCTTATAATCCATTTATCCATTTTAACCTAGGAAATTTCTATTTTAATATTGGAGATTATGATAATGCGATCAAGCATTTGAAGAACGCAGGCAAGTATAAGGCAAATTTTGGGAGTGCGTTTAACAAACTTGGGATAATTATGTATCATAAAAAACGATACAAAGATGCTATTGATTATCTCATGAAGGCAATTCAGTTTAAAGATGAATCGCATACTACTTATTATTATACTGGTTTATCATATTATCATCTTAACAATAAAGAGCTATCAATCTCAAACCTGAAAAAGGCAGTGGGTATGAAGTCTGATTTTTTTGAAGCTCTCGTAGAACTTGGTAAAATATACCAGTCACATGGTGAATTCAGCAAAGCAATAAAGTATTATCAAAAGGCAACTGCTATAAATTCTAACTTTATTGAATTAAGGATATGGATAGCTGAGTGTTACAGTGAATTAGAAAAGTATGATAAGTCAATAATGATAGTGAAGGAACTCCTAAAAAAAGAGCCAGATAATGGCAAGCTATTAGAGTTTCTCCAGGTTCTTGAAAATAAACAATTTAACAGTAATATTAACAAGAAAGATGCATATTTCAGTTTCTAATATAGTCTGAATATAATTTATTGTGGTTTGCAGGAGTAAATGCTAAAAAACAGATGTAATAATTATATAGGACGCTTCACACCCTTGATAATGCACTTCGATTTGCTGCAAGTAACGTCTTTTACATTATTTAAAAAGATGAGTAAATATAAGAGTTTACTAGCAAAAATTATCCAATGTAGACATCCCATCATAATTCACATATATTAACATAAATTTTTCTAAAAGGTTATTGAAAGGAATGCTCGCTAATAGACTAAGACCTGGAGATAAAATAGCTATTGTCTCACCCTCTAATCCTGTTACAGAAAACCTCCTGGATCAGTTCAATAAAGGACTAAGATTCTTAGAAGATCTGGGATTTGCAGTAATAAAAGGGAAGCACCTATTCTCAGATTCTTTGGGATATTCGGCCAGACCTGAAGAGAAAGCAGAAGATATAAACAGTTTATTTTCAGATAATTCTGTAAAAGGAATAATCTGTGCACAGGGAGGAAGCAACGCAAATTCATGCTTACAAGAGCTTGATTGGAATACTATCCGGAATAATCCGAAAGTATTCATTGGCCTAAGCGATATCACAGTAATCTTGAATACGATCTTTACTAAAACAGGTCTCATAACATTTCATGGCAGTGATATTATTTGGGGTTTTGGCAGAGAGCCATCACAATATGATAAATCAGAGTTTGTTGATCGTTTGATGCAAGGTAAAATCGAAAAGGTTACAGCTATCGATGATTCGCAAACAGTAAGAAAGGGTAAATCTGAAGGAAAATTATTGGGCGGTAACCTAAGGGGATTTCTAAAACTTGCAGGCACCCCGTTT
>JAXHTB010000557.1:0-1993 GCA_034190185.1 Spirochaetota bacterium
CAACACCCTCCTTTATTAAAATATTTTAATTTTTCTATTTAAATATTATATATATTTTTTCATTTTTTATTGTTGACATATTTTACAAGAGAGCTTATTTATAATAAGTAATAGTAAAATAATATCAATTCATTAGTTAAGGTTAAACTGGGCAACAGGAGGTCGAGAACAAATGAGCAAAGACGTTATACCTACCTCTCCGATTTTAATTTAACCCGATCCCTTTTCTAATAACACAACATTTTATTACTAAAAACTGAATACACAAATAAAACAAGGAGTATCCTATGGCCGGGTATGAAGTAAAAGACATAAAACTTGCTGATCAAGGAGAGAGAAATATTGAATGGGCAATGATGGAGATGCAGGCCCTCTTGAAAATAAAAGACAGGTTCCAAAAGGAAAAACCCTTAAAAGGGACAAATGTCGGAATGGCCTTGCATGTTACAAAAGAAACAGCTGTGCTTATTGACACCCTTATGGCTGGAGGCGCTAGTGTTTCCATTACAGGATGCAATCCGCTATCTACACAGGATGATGTGGCAGCTGCTCTTGCGAAAAGGGGAGTTAGTGTTTATGCATACAAAGGTGAGTCAACAAAAGATTACTATAAGTATATTAAAAAGGTTATTGAGTCACAACCAAATGTAACCATAGATGATGGATGTGATCTTGTCAGTGAGATTCACACAAACCATCCTGAATTGATAACGAATATATATGGAGGTTGTGAAGAGACTACAACAGGAATAATCAGGCTTAATGCTATGGAAAAGGACGGCGCTCTTAAATATCCTATGATCGCAGTTAACGATAACAAAACCAAACACCTCCTGGATAATTACTATGGCACTGGACAGAGTTCATTAGACGGTGTGTTAAGAGCCGCCAATATACTTATAGCCGGGAAAAGCATGGTTGTAGCCGGATACGGATCGTGCGGTAAAGGCGTTGCTATGAGAGGAAAAGGGCTTGGAGCAAACGTTATTGTTACTGAGGTTGATGCATTTTGCGCGCTGCAAGCGAAGCTGGATGGCTTTTCAGTTATGCCAATGGCTCGCGCTGCCTCAATTGGGGATATATTTATTACAGTTACTGGAAACAAAAATGTAATATCTATCGATCATATAAAAAAAATGAAGGAAGGCATCATTCTAGCAAATTCCGGGCATTTTGACAATGAGATTGATGTTAAGAGTCTGGAAAAATATGCTTCGAAGAAGAAAACAATTCGTCCATTATTTGATGAATATATTGTTGATGGAAAAAGAATTTTCCTTGCTGGTGAAGGCCGCCTTGTTAATCTTTCCTGTGCTGAGGGTCATCCATCTTCAGTAATGAGTACATCTTTTTGCGGACAGGCCCTTGCTGTTGAATACTGTGTTAAAAACAGGGGTAAACTTCCAGTGAAGGTAATAACACTTCCCGAAGAGATCGATGACCAAATTTCGAGACTTCAGCTTCAAGCACTGGGTGTTAAAATAGACAAACTTACAAAGGAACAGATTGAATATCTCAACTCATGGCAGGAAGGAACATAGATTTTATATATGTAATATCTCTACAGATCTCTTATTCTTTACAAAGAATATCTGGCCATTTTTAAAGCATCCATGCTGAAAACTGAATGAAGGTTAATCTTAACATGTTAAATATAGATGCATCCATATCAAGATGCATCTATGTGTAAATATTGCATATCATCTGCATTCAATATATAAAACAATTATTTTAATTAGTTACAAATTTATTTTATATTTAATATAATGATAATATTTATAATAGTAATATGAAGTTGAATCGATTACAGATCGAGTAATTTCACTTAAGAGGTTAGATTGACATCACAGGAAAAAGAAAGCAAAACTAAAAGTCCGCAGAAAAAAAATAATACTGCAAAAAAAAAGACAGCGCCTAAACAAAATCAAAAACCAGCACCCTCTCCTAAAGCTAAAGCCCCTGCTAATAAAAAGGTAAAAAAAGATGCTGATAA
>JAXHTB010000558.1:0-1987 GCA_034190185.1 Spirochaetota bacterium
CTTCACATCGTTTATCACATGCTGCAGTTGGCATAACTGTTGTTGTAATGCCTGGACTGTTTGCATCAACTATAAAAACCGTTATCCCATCCTCAGGGTTGTCCTTTTTGCCAGTTCGGGACGCTACCAGTAAATTACCAGATACATTGGCATAAGGCACAAATAACTTTGTACCATTAAGTTTATATCCATCACCATCAGGCGAAGCGCCTAGCTCAATACCTGTAGCTTCGTAATCGACTGAAGACTCTAACAGGGCAAAAGACCAAATATCACCACCACATGCAATGCCAGGAAGAATATTCTTTTTCTGCTCATCACTACCAAACTTTATTATCGGCAGAGAACAGAGGGCTACTGTGGAGAAAAAGGGCGCCATAAAAACGTTCCTGCCCATTTCTTCCATAATAATCATTAAGTCAAGATATTCAGCTCCAATACCATCATATTCTTCAGGAATCACAAGCCCCATCCAGCCTAATTCCAGCATCTTATTCCATATATCAGGATCGTATCCTTTATCATCTTCCTTAAGTTCTCTTATTTTTTCCTTTGGACATTCATTCTCTAAAAACTTCCTTACAGTTTCTCTGATCATATCTTGATCTTTGGTAAAATTAAAATCCATTTTGCACCCCCTTTTAATATGATTTGGGCAATTGCAACCCAAACTGACCAATAATATTTCTCTGGTTATCAGTAGTTCCGGCCGCTACAGCAATACCAGGAAATGTCCAATAAAACTTTTCAATAGCAGATTTAATTTTTGCCCATTTAGAATTTTCATCCAATGGATGCAATTGAGAGTATGCTCCTAAAACTGTTGTCCCTGCTCTTGTAAGCTTTTCCATAAAAATATCATTAAAAGCCTTATCTCTTGATGGTTCATATATCACATTCATCCCTTGACTCATCTTCCACATAGATTCATAAGCAAGTACCTTTAAAGCCTCAATTTCAACAGCAACATCTGCAAGCAATTGACGAATAACAGGTTTCCCTAATTGATCTGTCTCTTTTGCATATTGTATCAATTCATCCAATATCCTCTTATTTAATCCATACATTCCAGTTGCAACACTCCCTCTCTCAAAGCTCAGTGAGGACATCAACTGATACCAGCCTCTATTCTCTTCACCTACAAGGTTCTCAGCGGGAATCCTAACATTGTCAAAGAATATTTCGTTAAAGAAATGATACCCAACATAATTCAAAATCGGTCTAATAGTAATTCCAGGGCTTTTCATATCAACAATAACAACACTAATACCATGCTGTTTCTTCTTTGCATTAGGATCGGTTACAACAGCCATCCAGCACCATCTTGAACGATGAGCTGCACTTGTCCATACCTTCTGTCCATTGATAACAAATTCATCTCCCTGTCTCTCAGCGCGTGTGCGGATATTTGCAAAATCACTACCTGCATCAGGCTCACTATATCCAGTGCACCATACACCATCAGGCTCTCCTGAAGCAATTTGGGGGATATATTTCTTCTTCTGTTCCTCAGTTCCGTAAAGCATTAAAGATGGGCCAACCCATCCTACTCCACCAATTCCCATTGAAGTCCCTGGTATGCCCCAATATCCTACTTCCTCATTATACACCAACTGCTCAATCAGAGAGGCGCCCATTCCACCATATTCCTTTGGCCAGGCAATTGTCAGCCATCCCTTATTTGCTAGTTTCTTTGCTATAATCATAGCAAATTCCCAAGCATCATCGCTGTGTTCATCCTCAAACATTCCGCCAATAAATCCCTGAGGGATCTCCTCTTTTACAAATTGACGAATCTCACTTCTTAATTTTTCTTCCTTTTCATTAAACTGGAAATCCATTTTTTATTTTATCCTCCTTAATTCTTAAGGTACACTGTGTTAATAAAAAAATATTTAGATACTATTTTTACTTATAAATAATACTATTAAATATAGATATTACTCAAATTAACCACTCTACCTAATACGATAATAGGGGAAATAAG
>JAXHTB010000559.1:0-1984 GCA_034190185.1 Spirochaetota bacterium
GAAACCAGCAGGATCTTTCCATTCTTATGAATAATTATTTCTATTTTTTTCTCTTTTCTTCGCGATCCTTTGCGATCTCTGCGCCTTTGCGTTTAACAAAACAATCTGATTATACTTAATCGCCGCCTCTGAAATCAGTTTGAACTAACCCTGTGAACGGAAAACGGATAACGGTTAACGATTATATAACCCACCCTATGAGGAATGATGCTCCAATGTAAGAAAATGCTTCAATTGCGCCAGCACCTACATTCGGCGTTTCCTGATTTATAAGCTCATCTGTTAGACTCTCTCCAGAAAGCAGGATTTTATCTGTAATATAGCGAATAATCGGCAGCATAATTAGTCCGAATACAACAAAAATTCCGAACCTAATGAAGCTCTCATGCCAAGATATAAAATCACCACTTATACCAACCCGAATAATATTACCCATTGCAATAATTACACCGGCAAAAGCGACTCCAACTGCAACATTATCCTTTTCAATATGCTCATGTATATCAAATGAGTTGCACCAGTTATAGACAAACCCTGAAAGGAGAAGTGCTGCTTGACCTGTAATCCAGAAAATAACAAAAGTGATCAAATCTCCTCCCTCCCCACTTACAGCTCCAAAGATTATAAGTCCAACAGCTATATGGTTGGCTGCCTCTACAATACCTGTACCTGCATTTCTGTCCTCAATAATCTCTTTAATATTGTCGAATTTGTATAGTATTATCTTATTATTTATTATAATGGATATATTCAGAAGAATTATACTTGCTATGCCGTAAAAAATAATATCCAGAATATCATCAATCCAACCGGCAGAATCGCCCTCTAATATACCGCCAATAGCCAGAATTAGTCCGAAATAATAACCTACAATAGCTAATGCAAGAGCGAAATTATCTTCCTTAACAAGTTCATTCTTTAGATTAAATCTTGGATTTAACTTATTGTAGACCACTTTTCCTAATAATATTATTATAAATACTGAAACAAGATAGATTAAAGCTGATATTATTTGATCTATTAGCATAGTTTCCTCTTACTATTATATAATTTTAAACAATCAAAATAATCCTTTGTGGTTCTCCACTTCATCTAGTGCTTCTCTTCAATAAATATAAATTTATTTGTATTATAATTAAAAAACATCAAGATAAAAAAAGAATCATTGTAACTACTCAGCTATCTCTTAACTGCTCTAATATTTTAATTTTTTATAAAAGTGTAAGATAAGGAAATAAGTAGATGGAAGAGATTGAGGAAATTTTAAAACACTTTTTATCATCTCCATATCTCTATAATGCCCATATCCACTTTTATTACGCCTCTTTTTAAATTTAGATATAGCTGTGCAGTCACGAATCATTTATAATTGATACACTAGCTTAAAATATGATTACTAGCTCATTTCCCGAATCCAGAACTGCGGCTTCGGAATCCGCTCATACTGCTGCGCCTGACACGCTGTCCTACTCTGTCAGAGAAGCGGGTTCTTCTGGCAATATCCCTCTGCCTACGCCGCTGGAAGAACGATCTGTTAGTCCTTTTTGTGTAGGATCCTGAAGTTCCGTACTCTCTGTTAGGTCCATAATACGGCCTTCCTTGGGACTGATACCTGCGATAATCGTCCCATCCTGATCTATATACAGGTCTTCGGAACATACCCATCACAGTACTAAGCATAGCATACTTGCCATAAAATTCCCAAAAGGAACCTCCTGAACTATCACGTCTCCAAGTGCCGTATCTGGGATTGCCGACATACTGATAACCAGGGGGATGTCGTGCATCCGACATACCACCGTCTTTAGTCTTAGATGCAATTGTCATACCCAAGAAATTGGCATTATCATAGTACACCTCTTTATCAACCTTATACCAGTCTGTAATACTATTCCTGTAAACAGGTTTCTCATCATCAGCGACTGCCTCTGCATATACAATCTTATAACGATGGTAATAGGTTGTAAAAAAATTGCCATCATCC
>JAXHTB010000056.1:0-13871 GCA_034190185.1 Spirochaetota bacterium
CCAGGCTCAATGCGAGATTTCCTTTAATATATGTCTTTACATCCTCTAACTCCTGAGAGGTTATCCCATTTTTCAAAAGAATTTCACATTCCCGTATGATCAGTTCTAAAGATCGTTTATAATTTGCAGGGGAAGTCCCGCAATATATTCCAAATATTCCATTATCACTATATGAAGAATGAAACGAATAAATTGAATAGCAAAGACCCTCTCTTTCCCTTATACTCTGGAAAAGTCTGGAGGACATACTTCCCCCCAGCACAGTGCTCAGGATAAAAAGTGTCCACCTATCTGCATCACCCCATTTCAATCCCTCTGTGCCCATACAGAAATGCACCTGTTCAAGGTCTTTGTCAACATGCTGTCTATAAGTTCTTTTAGGCGAGATTGTATCCTGAATGATTTCAGGATTCCTCACAATACTCTCCTGAAAATATTTATCGATTAAATTTTTAGCTTTCTCTTCCTTAAAATTGCCGGCAATTGCAATTATGGATTGATTATTATTATAATATCTCTTAAAAAATCGAAGCAATTTCTCTCTTGATGAATTTTTTACACTCTCAATAGTTCCTAAAATTGAATGTCCTAATGGATGAGATGACAACATACTGGCCATAAAAATATCGTGTATAATATCATCTGGAGCATCCTCATACATTCTTATCTCTTCAAGGATAACATTTTTCTCCTTTTCAAGTTCATCAGTGCTGAATAGGGAATTATAATACATATCAGATAAAAGACCTATTGAAGACTCTAAATAATCAGAGATAACATTTATAAAATAACATGTATATTCTCTATTAGTTGCAGCATTATGCTGACCACCTACTCTATCAACTATCTGCGCTATCTCCATAGCAGAATGATTTTTTGTTCCCTTAAAGAGCATATGTTCAACAAAATGAGCATACCCAAATTCATCACTCTTTTCATGTCTGGAACCAGCTTTAATCCATAAACCAACTGAAATAGATACCACACTCTCTATAGGTTCCAATAGAACAGTGAGTCCACCGTCTGTCTTATACTTTGTAACCATTATTTAACTCAACCTTAAAATGATCCCTCAAAGCTGCAATATTAACCTTTAACTCTTCGAAGATCGATCCTTCCAATTTCATCAATTCCAATTACTTTTACAAGGATATCATCTCCTTCATTAAGGACATCGGAGACTCGCTGCCCCCTGTCTATTCCAAGTTTAGATATATGAACCAACCCATCTTTCCCAGGTAAGATCTCAACAAATGCGCCATATTCCATTATTTTTATTACCTTTCCATGATAGGTAGCACCGACCTCAACATCTTTGATGATTGCATTTATTCTTTCTATAGCTTTGTCTAATCCAGACTTTTCAATGGAAGAGATAGTCAACTTCCCATCATTATCAATATTAACTTCAGCTCCGCTGTATTCAACAATATCCTTTATCACCCTGCCACCCGGTCCGATTATCTCACCAATTTTATCCTTATCTATCATCATAACGAAAATTCTTGGAGCATAAGGAGAAAGTTCCTCTTCTGGTTTAGAAATAACTTCATTCATTTTATTTAGTATATGAAGTCTGCCTTCTCTAGCTTGAAAAAGCACTTCCTTCATTAATTCCGGAGAGATACCATCTATTTTAATGTCCATCTGAAATCCGGTAATACCTTCAGCAGTTCCAGCCACTTTAAAGTCCATATCTCCAAGATGATCCTCAAGACCAAGGATATCGCTCAATATTGCATATTTGTCACCTTCTATAACTAATCCCATTGCTATGCCTGCAACTGGGGACTTAATAGGAACTCCGGCATTTAATAACGACAATGAACCAGAACAAACAGAAGCCATAGAAGAAGAACCGTTAGATTCCAGTATCTCTGATACTACTCTAACAGTATATGGGAATGCTAACTCGTCTGGCATAACATATTCTAAAGATCTTTCAGCAAGCATACCATGTCCAATCTCTCTTCTTCCAACACCGCCAAGCCTTCCGACTTCTCCCACAGAAAAATTAGGGAAATTATAGTGAAGCATAAATCTTTTATACGATTCTCCTTCAATTGAATCAAGTTTCTGTGAGTCAAGAGAAGTGCCCAATGTTACAATGCCAAGGCTCTGGGTCTGGCCTCTTGTAAAAACTGCCGATCCATGAGTCCTTGGAAGTAATCCAATCATTATATCGATTGGTCTGATATCCTTTGGTCCTCTGCCGTCAGCCCTTGAATTCTCATCGATAATTCTCTTTCTTACAATTTCTGCATCAAATTCCTCAATAATTGATCTTACTTGATAGATTGTGTCAGGAAATCTATCTTCCAATTCTTGAACTGCCCTGTCAACAAGCGATTCAAATGATTTCTCCCTTTCTTTTTTATCTGTATAATTTTTTAAATTCTCAATATCTGGATAATAATTCTTCTTTAACTCTGCAATAAGCATCTCATCAACAGATCTGGGAGTATATTCTATCTCAGGCTTACCGCACTGTTTTTTCATGTCCTCCTGAACATCACATATCTTCATAATATATGAATGGGCAAATTCAATAGCCTGACAAATTTCATCTTCGCTTACGCCTTTGGCTGATCCTTCAATCATAGTGACAGCTTTCGATGTACCAGCAACAATTAAATCCAAAGTGCTATTCCCGGATTGAGTAAATGTAGGATTAACAACATAATTTCCATCAATTTTACCAACTCTAACTGCTCCAATCGGCTCTTTATAAGGAACTCCTGAAAGAACAAGAGCTGCTGAAGCTGCATTGATGGCAACAATATCCTGTTGAGTTTCTCTATCAACAGATAGAACATTTAATATTACCTGCACTTCATTTGCAAAACCTTTTTTAAAAAGAGGCCTTATGGGCCTGTCAGCCAGTCTGCTGACCAATGTCTCTTTATCTTTAGGTCTTCCTTCTCTTTTAATAAAACCACCTGGGATCTTTCCTGCAGAATAATACTTTTCTCTATAATCTACAGTTAAAGGTAAAAAATCTCTGTCTTCAGGAGCGTTCCTTGAGGCTACTGCAACAGCAAGTACAATAGTTTCCCCATAGGATACTAGAACAGAACCATCCGCCTGTCTTGCGAGATATCCTGTATTAAATTTTAATTTTTCACTTCCTACTTCTACTGAAAAATCATTTATCATAATTTACACCGCATTTTTTTGGTTTTTGTCAAAAATAGATATTCCGAAAATCAATTACTTAGGATATTTACCGTCTTAATCCTAAAGATTTAATTAAATTTCTATATCTATCCAAATCCTTCTTTTTTAGATAATCTAGATGTCTTCTTCTCGCCCCTATTAATTTTAACAGTCCGCGTCTAGAATTAAAATCTTTTTTATGCACTTTAAAGTGCTCTGTTAAATTATTAATTCTTTCAGTTAGTATAGCGATCTGCACCTCCGGAGAGCCAGTATCTTTCTCGTTTTTTCCATACTCGCTTACCATTTCGCTCTTTTCGCGCATTATGTTTTATCCTCCTCAATATATATAAATACTTCCATTTGCGCCTGTCTCTTATGATCTATATGATAACATGGATTGGAAATATTTTATTTCTTATTAAAAACATTTAAATAATGAATGAGCCAATTTCTAATATCAACATCGGCTATTGCAATAAAATTTTTATTTTCATCTAAAATTAAATATGGTTTATCTTCTACTTCCTTTAGAGTTACTAATTCGTTTCTATTAAAATAAGCCCCATTTAACGCCTTATGAACGCTCTTATCATTTAAAATTATCATGCCAAAGTCAGACAAAGCTTCAGTTGGATTATAGCAGAATTTCTTCTCAAGGTCAATACCTTCTGCTATATCTTGAATATCATCTAGTGTAAGGGCGTTATCAACAGAAAAATTACCACAGGATATACGTCTGAGTCCGTATAAAAAACCTCCTGTCCCAAGAAATTCGCCAATATCTCTTGCCAAAGATCGTATATATGTTCCTTTAGAACACAAAATATCTAAATACACTATTCCATTATCCAGATCTATATCTGTTACTTCTAATTGTCTTATTATTATCTTTCTGGGAGATAGCGCTACCTCTTCCCCATTACGAACGATATCCGAAGCTCTTCTCCCCTTGATCTTTAAGGCTGAATAGCTTGGAGGAATCTGAAGCATCTCACCTGTAAATTTCTTCTCAATATCAAAAATTAGATTATTAGATAAATGAGATATATTCTTACTCTCAATCACTTTACCTTCATTATCTAATGTATCTGTAACTACGCCTAATTTAACAACTGCTAAATATCTCTTATCACTGTCTAAAAAATATTTTGTCAACTTAGTTGTCCAGCCTGTACAGACAACAAGTAAACCAGAAGCTGACTTGTCAAGAGTTCCAGAATGCCCCAATTTATTTAATTTAAGAAGTTTCTTTACTGCCTTAATTGTTTCAAATGATGTTTTACCAACCGGTTTATCTACTAAAAGAATAGCATTCTCTACTTTTACATCTATAATAACAGACCCTCTTTATAATACTTTATTATAAAAAATTTAAAGTTGTTAATTGCAGGAATAATCCTTCTTTAGATCAATTATCTGATAATTAAAGTTAATTTCTATAAATTTTTTTATATTATATTGAAACCCTGTAAACTAATCATTAAATGAGGAATTATCAATATTTTCATTATCATTATTCTGTCTTCTTTCTTCTTCTATTTTATCCAGGATATTTCCCATTTCAACTCCCCTTTCAATTCCTAAATCCAAATGAAACTTAATTAAAGGTGTGCTTTTTAATCTTATCCCCTTTGCAATCTTATATTGTAAAAAGCCAGCCGCTGATTTCAATCCGTACATGGTATTTCTTTTATCTCTTTCATCTCCTATTACAGAGATAAATACATCAGCAGTCGAATAGTCTTTACTAAGCTTAACCATAGTAACGGTAACAAAACCGACTCTAGGATCCATTACTTCAGTTAGAAGAGCATCTGCAATGATTCTCTTAATCAACTCTTCCAATCTTTCCTTTCTATAACCAGCCATTTTATTTAGTATAAATCTTCTTTAATCAACTTAATTTATTAATACATATATCCTTCAAACTTCGCCGAGACTAACCACCCTGTTAGATACAATACCATTAGGAAATTTTATATACTTTATTATTGAATTAAAGTATAGTAACAATGATAATATTACAGCAGACTTAGACTGTTGAAATAGAATTTTTAATCGCAGAAATGAAATATCTTTATCATAATCAATTAAGGAATGAATAGTAAAACTGGATAAAGTGTATGAGCAGCATAAGCCTTTTTGGTGCATTTCAGTAGAGCCTTCCTTAATATCGACTTCCTTTAATAGAGCTAAGAATTATTATTTCAAAATTTTAGCAACTTCCATTATTTTATATGTCTCGAAGTTATCTCCTTCTTTTATATCATTAAAGCCCTCTATTGAGAAACCACATTCCTGATTTGCTTCTACCACTGAAACCTCATCCTTATATCTCTTAAGCGATTTAATCTTGCCATCGAATACCACAACACCATCCCTTATTAACCTGACTCTGTTGTTATTGTTAACCTTACCGGAGATAACTAAGGCACCAGCAATAACTCCAATCTTTGATATCTTAAAAATCTGCTTTATCTCGCCTGATCCTGTTGTCTCCTGGATGATATCCGGAGATAGCATACCTTCCAAAGCGCTTTTAATATCATTTGTTGCTTCAAATATAATATTGTAAAATTTAATTGATACCATCTCTCTAGCTGCAAGGTCATTAACCCTAGTTGAGGGCCTTACATGATAGCCAATAATAATTGCATTAGAAGCAGATGCAAGCATAACATCAGATTCATTGATCCCACCAGCTCCTGCATGAATAGTTTTTACTCTTACCTCATCATTAGAAAGCTTTTCTAGAGATTCTTTTAAAGCTTGAACTGATCCATCTACATCACCTTTAATAATTACCCTTAATTCTTTTATCTCACCATCTTTTATCATCTCGTGAACATTTTCAAGGGTAACCTTTTTAACCTTTTTAGCAGATTCAATTCGTTTATGTTCTTGTCTGTTCTGTGCTATATGCTTTGCATATTTTTCTGTACCTACCATCTGAAAAGGATCCCCTGCTGAAGGCACACCAGTCATTCCCACAACCTCAACAGGCACAGATGGAGACGCCTGTTTAATAAATTCGCCCTTATCATTATACATTGCTCTTGCTTTGCCGGAATATATTCCAACAACAAAAGGAGTACCAATATTCAATGTGCCATTCTGAACAAGAACTGTTGCAACAGAACCTCTTCCCTGATCAAGCCTTGCTTCAACAACTGTACCAACAGCCATGAGTTTTGGATTAGCTTTAAGCTCCAACACCTCTGCTTGAACCAATATAAGCTCTAATAAATTATCAATATTTATTCCATTTTTTGCACTTATTTCTACAAAAAGCGTATTACCGCCCCATTCTTCTGGCACAAGTCCATAATTAGATACCTCCTGCTTAACCTTTTGGATATTGGCATCTGGAAGGTCAATTTTATTAATTGCTACAACAGTTGGAACATCTGCATCCTTGGCGTGATTGATCGCCTCAATTGTCTGTGGCATTACTCCATCATCAGCAGCAACAACAAGAACAACAATATCAGTAATGCTTGCTCCCCTTGCCCTCATTGTAGTAAATGATTCATGACCTGGAGTATCAAGAAATGTTATATAATTATCTCCAGTCTTTACCATATATGCTCCAATATGCTGAGTAATCCCGCCAATCTCCTGATTTATTATATTTGTCTTTCTGATTGCATCCAACAGCTTTGTCTTGCCATGATCAACATGACCCATAATTGTTACTACTGGAGGTCTTTCTATGTAATCCTCTTCCTTATCATTTTGTTCAGTTTTTATTATAGTATCCTCAAACAAAGAAACTACTTTAACCTCTGTATTGAATTCTGAAGCTAATATTTCAGCTGTTTCAGAGTCTATAGCCTCTGTAATGGTAGCCATAACACCCATATTCATGAGTTTAGCAATTAAATCTTTAGCTTTAACATTTAATTTCTTCGCCATTTCTCCAACAGAAATGCTTTCAGTAATTTCAATTACTTTCGGCGTAAGAATTTTAGGTTCGTCTTCTGCTTTTTTCTTTTTTATTTGAATGTCTTTTTCTACAAATTTTTTCTTACTTTCCCATTCTCGTTCTTTTTCTTTTCCCTTTTTTCTCTTCTTCTGAAATTTTCCAGCTTGAGCGGTACCAGTCTCCTCTGATGTTTTTCCACTCTTTTTCTTCTCGATTGTATCAGGTATATCTTTTGGTGTGGGTTTTGAAACTGCAGTCTTTGGCTTAACCTTATGAGGAACTTTTTCCTTTTCTTGCTTAATTTCCTGTTTTATTACTTGTTTTATCTCTTGTTTTTTATCATCTTTAAGATCCTTATTATCTTTTATTTCCTTTTTTTCATCTTTACTTTTATCAGGGCTATTGGGATGCTTCACAACACCTCTAGATATGTGAACTTTCCTTTTTAACTTTATTTTTTTCTGATTTTTATCTTTATCAGCCTTCCCTGTTTTCTTCTCAATTAGTTCAAGAGTTTCGGTTGCTCTCTTCTCTTTAATTACCTCAATCTTTTTCCCAACAAGAAAAACATCATTATCAGAGATATCTGAATTATCGTTCTCATACGAGATGCCTAAATCCTTACATATTTCCATTACATGCTCAGAAGAAACTCGATTTTTGGCTGCAATATCAACTACTTTCATATAAAGTATCTAACCTATTAATTATTTATTGTGTTAGTCAAGGAAAACTCAAACATAAAATATATAATGCCAAATTATCCAGTTTTACATGGATAATAGTAATTGTGAAGGATTTTAAGATTTATATTTGTAATAATCTGAAATAATGATATAGTATTAACCACCAACAGAGGGAATAAAAATTCTGAATATATATCTATTCTCATATATATAGTCTTGTTAATAATATCGTTATTCCTCTATTTTTTCACCTTCACCCTCTTCTACATCTGCATCATCTTCATCGATTTCTTCATCAAAATCAACAGATTCATTTATTATTTCTATTATTTTTTCAGCAGTCTTTTGCCCAATGCCTTCAATCTTCAGCAATTCTTCCTCTG
Organism: Spirochaetota bacterium; assembly: GCA_034190185.1. GTDB lineage: Bacteria > Spirochaetota > UBA4802 > UBA4802 > JAFGDQ01 > JAXHTB01. Next base: position 8,154 of record JAXHTB010000056.1, read on the forward strand.
ACCTCTCAACAAGATCTTCAACAGAAAAAATTCCGCCAGCTTCTAAGAGTTTGATAAGTCTAGGTGAAATATCTGGTAATTCCTCTAGAGAGGTTTCTTCCATTTCTTTTTCTGCAAACAATTCATCTACAAGAGCACGAGAATCACTCGAACTAAGAAATTCATGATATTCCTCTTCAGTCTTTATATCAATGTTAAATCCACAAAGTTTTGAAGATAATCTAGCATTATGCCCACCTCTACCAATGGCTAATCGATATTTATCATTATCAACAACAGCAATGACTCCCCCATCTTTAGTTTCAATAGCCTCTTTCACCCTGGCTGGCGTTAGTGCATTAGCAGCTAATGTAGGTTTATCAGAAGAATACTCAACAATATCTATCTTTTCTCCTTCAAGTTCCCGAACTATAGCTTGAATTCTTATACCTTTCATCCCAACACAAGCGCCAACTCCGTCAACATCTTCTCTCTCACTTGTAACAGCTACCTTTGTTCGGAAACCAGCTTCTCTTACAATACTAACTATATTTACAATACCATCATAAATTTCTGGGATCTCCATCTCAAAGAGCTTCTCGACAAACTTTGGATTTGCTCTCGATAATATCACAGAAGGTCCCTTAGAATTCTTAGAAACAGCAAGAACAAGAGCCTTGATCCTGTCACCGACTTTAAAATGTTCAAGTTGAGATTGTTCCCTTGCTGGGATAACACCCTCAGTTCTCCCAAGGTCAACAAATAGAGCATCTTTCACTTTCCTTTGAATAAAACCATTGATCAACTCGCCCTGTTTATCCTTAAACTCATTATAAACAATATCCTTTTCTACCTCTTTTATCTTCTGGACAATAACCTGTTTTGCAGTTTGAGCTGCAATTCTTCCAAATGACTTAAGAGGGTCTTCTTCAACTTCTATTTCATCACCCAAACTTACATCAGGTATAATCATTTTTGCATCATCTATAGATATCTCCTCGGATAGACTGGAAGGATTATTGACAACCATTTTACGAGTTAATATTCTAATTTTATTTTCCTCTCGATCGCATATTACTTGTACATTGTTAGTAGCGCCGTACTGTTTTTTATATGCTGAAAGCATGGCAGATTCAACAATCCCCTCGATCTGTTCCCGTTCTATTCCCTTTTCAGTGGCAATCTGATGTATTACCTCAAAAAAATTATTGCTCATTTTAAAATCCCTTTAACATTATATTGCTTTGTATTATTGCCAATAACCTGAAAATTATGTACAAACCAACACGCTTGATGACTCAATAAAAGCGTCTTCGGCATAAAAGGATCCAAAGCAGGTTTTCGACATCTTTCCACAGGAAATGATGGATGACACTTTGTATATAGATATACAATTCATGACCTTATTTTCGTTTGCAATTATTCATCTACCTCAGAGACTTTTATTAGTCAACTGTTTAGCAAATACTACAAGCCAAGGACTGGAAAATAGTTTAAAAACAAATCTCTACAACCACTTTTTGATCTTTACTATTAAAGTATCCCCAGACCCCTGAGTGCAAATATATGTTAATTTCAATAAATTAAGTTCTTATAAATCTTTGAAATTCAGGTTGAAGTAAAAAATACTCTATTTTCAAAAAAAAGAGTGGCAAAGCCTCTCTTTTATACTGTAAGACAATATAAAAAATACAATTTTAACAATCCAGCTTACATATTGTTAAAATTGCTTGATTATTTCAAGCTATTTTTTTTATTTTTGAATTTCAAGATAATGCTGACAAACCACAGCAAAGATACTGAAACATTACAGGCATAATAACCATTATGTAAGTTCAACTAATGAAGGCATGTAATCTTTTGGTGGATCATATCCCATAAGAAGTAAAAGAGTAGAAGCAACATTTGCAAGACCTGGAGACTCGAAAGTAACCCGCAATTTATATTCATTATTATATTCAGGATCATAAATTATAAAAGGAACTGGATTAGTTGAATGTGATGTTTTATTTTGGGGCTTTTTGCTGATTTTGTCAATCTTAATACTTCCATCTTTTCCCAACTCGAACATCTCATCTAAATTACCATGATCTGCAGTTATCACTGCAATAGATTTATAATCATCAATAACCTGTAAAATCCTTCCTAAGCATAGATCAACAGTTTCGGCAGCAATTACAGCAGCCTCAAAATTTCCAGTATGACCCACCATGTCGCCATTAGGGTAATTTAACCTGATGAAATCATATTCCCCACTTTTAATAGCTCCTATTGTTTTGTCAGTTATTTCGGCAGCCTTCATCCAAGGGCGTTGATCAAATTCAACCTTATCAGACATAATCTGATCATAAATTTCTAGGTCCTTATCAAATTTACCGCTCCTATTACCGTTCCAAAAATATGTCACATGTCCAAATTTCTGCGTCTCTGATACAGAGTACTGTCTGCATCCTGCATTAGAAAGATATTCGCTGATAGTATTGTCTATATTTGGAGGATGAACAAGATATTTCTTGGGTATTTTAAGATCACCATCATACTCCATCATTCCAGAAAAGACCACATCAGGATATCTTTCTCGATCAAATTCATGGAAATCCTTCTCATCAAAAGCCCTGCTGATCTCAATTGCCCTATCACCTCGAAAATTAAAGAGTATAACAGAATCTCCATCATTAACAGCCCCCACTGGTCCATCATCATTTACTATGGTAAAAGAGGGTAGATACTGATCTTTGATACCCGGAGTTTCTTTTCTATAGTTTTCTATCGCTTCTCTGGCTGAACGAAAAGACCTTGCCTTTCCAAGCACATGAGCCTCCCACCCCAGTTTTACAATATTCCAATCTGCCTCATAGCGATCCATAGTGGTTAACATCCTACCTCCTCCTGAGGCAATACAATAATCAAGATTCTGCGCTCTGAATTTTGAAAGCTCTTCTTCAAGCATATCAATATATATAAGGGCTGAAGTTTCTTGCACATCCCTGCCATCCAGCAAAATATGTATTCTTAATCTCATAATATTCTCTTTTGCGATACTTTCAATAAGCTTAAAAAGATGATCGATATGAGAATGAACATTTCCATCTGATAAAAGCCCAATAAGGTGGAGCTGTTTTCCATTATTAACTGGATTCTTAATCAACTCCTTCCAAGTATCAGTTTTAAAAATCCTACCAGATTCAATTGCTTCTGATACGAGTTTAGAACCTTGTGCAAAGATCCTTCCTGCACCAAGTGCATTATGTCCAACCTCAGAATTACCCATGTCTTTATCATCTGGAAGTCCTACAGCAGTCCCATGAGCTTTAAGTTGTGTATTTATACAATATTTTGATATATTATCTAAATTCGGTGTCCTTGCAATATATACAGCATCTCCTTCATTATTCTTCCCAATGCCAAAACCATCCATTATAATAAGAACTAAAGGGCCTTTTCTACCCTTGAAAACCGAATTCTTTCGTAAAGATATCATTTTTAAAGGTTCTCCAAATAATATAATCAGGTATAATTCAATATATTATACCTTATCCCCTGTTATGTCAAGCTCTTGACTGACCAGCTATTCTCAACTTCATATAAATCACTTAAACATGGTTGAGCACAGCAAGGGTTATTCTTGATATACAGGTGATTTTAGCCTCTTCATTACAAATTTTAATTTCCCAAACCTGAGTTGTCCCTCCAATATGAATTGGACTGACAGTTCCATAAACAAATCCTGAATTTACTGATCTTATATGATTTGCATTTACTTCTAAGCCGACACAATACTTTTTCTTATTATCAACACACATATTTGACGCTACACTACCCAGGGTCTCTGCCAGCACTACTGATGAACCACCATGGAGTATCCCTGCTGGTTGAATTGTACGATGATCAACCGGCATTCGAGCAGAAATATAATCATCACCAATTTCAAGATACTCAATTCCAACATGTTCAACAATTGTACCAGAGGATTGAGTTATTAAATCTTCAATATTAAATTTCTGAAACCAGATTGTCATTAAAATAATTCTCCCTTATAAATAATTAGAATAATATCATATAAGATAAAACAATAATTAGAATACGAATATGGTCAACGAAAATAACTTTAATCTTATTTTAGTTTTAGCTGTAAAAATATAATTACTAAGACGGAGCCAATAGCATTGTATTAGAAAAATTGACCTTATAATGTCATTTTAATTAAAAAAGTAATATTATTACTTGACAAATTCTATTGTTTTTTTGAATTTAACAAAATATATACTCTACAATCTATATAGTAAAAATACCCCTTATTAAAAGAAAAATTTTAATTCACCTATTGGCAGGTATTATAATTTCTATGGAGAACTATTATTATTTATGCATATAAGCGATGGAGTTTTAAGTGGTCCAGTATGTATAGGTTCTAGTGTAGTCGCGGCTGCACTTATTGCATATTCGCTAAAAAAAATGGAAAATGAAGAAATTCCGGGTATTGCAGTTATGACTGCTGCCTTTTTTGTTGCCTCTTTAATTCATATTAAAATTGGACCAACTAGTACGCATCTTGTACTCAATGGATTAGTTGGGATTATATTGGGTATTTCTGCAATACCGGCTATCTTAGTTGCTCTTCTATTCCATGCATTAATGTTTCAGCATGGAGGAATTACTACACTAGGTGTTAATTCACTTGCAATGAGTGTCCCTGCATTAATTTCATTTGGGATATTCAAATCAGCAAAATTTATTAAATCCAAAAGCAAATTTGTAACATCTTTGTTCAGTTTTATTTCAGGTTCTTTAGCTATAATTTTTTCATCAATTTTTACATCTTTATTCTTAATAACAGCAGGTCAAGAATTTCTGGAAACTGCTAAAATTGTACTGGTTATCAATGCACCAATTGCAATTATTGAAGGTTTTATCACACTCTTTGTAGTATCTTTTCTACAAAGAGTGAAACCTGATATGATAAATCTATAAATTTTATCCCCCTATTTTACCCTTGACACATGCCCACATCTTTTTTTGTAAAACAAGGAGAGGTGGGAATTAAAGAGATATGGAGATAATATAAAATAAGCCCTCTATGGCTCATTTTGCCGCTAATTGAATATTTCCATATAGCTTTCTCTATGATCCCCCTTATCTCCTTTTCTTACATATTTCTTATCTTAAAACTGTACAAAAACAAAATAATGCAAATCCCTATACTATTAAATTATATCTCTTCATGTTTATTAACTATTGTATAATCCGGATTGAGAACCTCGCTTAATAAAATTAAGCTTGACTAATTTTATTAAACACATTACATTAACTTATAGTAATACATAAATATAAAAGTAACTATTCTATTATAAATAATAAAAATTGGAGTAGATTATGAACAATGAAATTGATATTGACTTCTACTTTGAAGGAACTAATCTTTCTTCAAATATGGAAGACTACATAGAACAGATAGCGACATTATCAAAAGAGAAAAAATTTGTTAGGGTTAAGGATATTGCCAATGGACTTAATAAAAAAATGCCCAGTGTTACATCAGCATTAAACAAGCTAATGGACAAAGGACTGGTATATTATGAGAAATATGCATATGTTGAATTAACAAAGGAAGGCGAAAAACTTGCAGATAGGGTTTATAAAAGGCATTCCTTTCTCTCTGATGTTTTTACTAATGTATTAAGGATGAACAGGAAAAAGGCAGAAGAAAATGCATGCAGGATTGAACACTTTCTTTCTCCA
>JAXHTB010000560.1:0-1970 GCA_034190185.1 Spirochaetota bacterium
GAAAAGGTTGACATTACCATACCTGCGCAAAAATTTTTATCTTGCATAAAACGGACTGACGAAATATTTGGAGCAGGACACATTATTGATGTTTTGCGAGGATCGCAGGCAAAAAAGATATTCAAGTTCGGACATCAAGATCTGTCAACATACGGCATAGGCAGTGACTATTCGAAAAAGCAATGGTTCCATCTTTCTCGCCAATTCCTTCATCAGGAGCTTGTGGTTCAGGATATGGAGTATGGAAGTTTGAAACTAACAGACAAGGCCTGGGATGTTTTACAGGGAAGGCAAACTGTACTAGGCCGTCTTCAGGAAGATGAAGCAAATAATATTTCTGATAATGAATCTGAAGAGGACGCTACTTTAGGGTATGACCGTGATCTGCTCGCTATTTTAAAAAATATGCGGAAGACCTTGGCTGACAATGCAAATCTTCCACCCTATGTCATTTTTCATGATAGAACCCTTATTGAGATGTCAACCTATTTCCCGCATTCACTGGAGCGCATGCTGGATGTTTACGGTATTGGCGAGGGTAAGCTGGAAAAATATGGTGGTATATTTTTGGATGTAATTATTGAATATTGCAGGCAGCATCAGATCGAAGAAAGGCCAAAGGCTTTATCACGAAGACAGAAAAGCATTGTAAAACCACTCCAAAGGCGAAAGCATCATATTGTAGGAGATCTATACAATACAGGCAGATCTATCCCGGAAATTATGAGTGAGTTCGGCATAAAACAGACTACAGCGCTTGACCATCTGTATAAATATATACAGGATGGGAATTCGCTTGACTCTGATGAGATGATAAATAATTCAACGATTCCACAGGAGCAGAGGGATGCTGTTTTGGAGGCCTTTGCCAGATTTGGCCATGAATTATTAAGGCCTGTCTTTGACGCGCTTGAAGGCCGAATCAATTATGAAGAGTTGAAAATTATACGTCTTTATTATCTGTATAAAAATAATGTCGCACTGAGTAATATTCAATCTGAAAATCCGGATCAGTCAAAGGAGAGCGGTATCTATAAGCAGATTGTATGTCTTGCAAATTCACGAAAGTACTCTGGCAGATGTATTGCCGGCAAGGAGATATTAAAAGACAAGAATCATGCTTTGGAGGATGATTTGGATGTAGATATGGTCGGGGGATGGATTAGGCCTATAAGTGCTCAGAAAACAGGCGAGTTTTCAATAAACAGCATTACACTTACGAATGGAAAAAATCCGGAGCTTCTTGATATTATATCAATCCCAATTGCAAAACATAGCCCTAATCACTGTCAGACTGAAAACTACTTAATTGATGAGGGCCCGTGGGTTAAAACCGGAAATTTTCCTCTAACAGCCCTTTCTGCATTATGCGATTATGTTGACTCTCTTTGGATAAATAACCACAGCTCATCCTTCGGATTAAACGACAGAATTCCGGTTGATTTGATTAATGCTAGCCTGAAGTCTTCGCTGCTTTTGATAAAATTGAATAAGTTGAGTATTGTTGTTGAAGAAGACGCGAAAATGCTTAAAAAGGTAAGAGCGGAATTTGATTTTAAAGGCGAGAGATACAGGTTGTTGGTTACTGATCCGATTGTCGAAGGCATATATCTTAAGAAAGAGTTTGGCAGTTATTCAATTTTAAGCAACGACTTGTATGTAAGTATATATATCAGCGAGCCCTTCAATGGATATTGTTATAAACTGGTTGCCGGGATTATTCCCAATATTGTGCTTACTTAGGATTGCAGGGGCTGAAGAAGGAATATTCTATATACAATCGGGCATTCAACGTATATAATAGAACAGTTTATTGAATTGCTTTCCATTTTTTCCATAACTGCTGTATGTGATGTTAGGTCCAGTACATACAGCAGGTATAATCCGCAGTTTAACCGTGAAATGTTTCAACAGACGCTTCTGCGGCATAATATTGCTGCAGTATGACATGCTTGCCGCAGAATATATTT
>JAXHTB010000561.1:0-1969 GCA_034190185.1 Spirochaetota bacterium
CTGATATATAATCATAAGCAGAAAAGCCCGTTCATGATCAACAGAGCTCTTTGGGTTAGAGAAGAGCTTGATTTGGATTTCTTTCGAATTGCATCAGGTTATCTTATAGGAGAATATGACTACACTTCCTTCTGCAAAAAGGGATCATCAGAAAAAAATACAATAAGAAGAATTGAAAATATTAATGTCACAGAACAAAACCACCTGATTATGTTCAAGGTTAAGGGAAATTCATTTTTACACAATATGGTGCGCATTATGGTAGGAACGATCCTTGAAATGAGTATGAATAACATCTCTCCATCATATATGCAGGAAATACTTGAAAAGAGGGATAGAAAATTTAGCGGGAAAACAGCACCTTCTTATGGACTTTACCTGACTAAGATATCCTTTGATATAGACCTATCAGAAATGGAGTCAGCTTTTTAATATTTAAAGAGATATAAAAAAATCACTTTATAATCCGATCACTGAATAAAGTTTAATGATGAATTCTTTATAGTAAGAATGTTATTATTTTATTGACAACTATTTTCAAATAATCGATATTGCTTTGACTTATTTTTGGGGTAAATATATAAGATCAATAGTATTAAGTGATAATTGTTTATCTGAATACAGGAATTATTTGATTATTAAAATATCTGTTTTATCTCCTCTTCTCTTTATTTATACAAAAATGGAATTAAATTAGTCCAAACTGAAGTTACATTAATTAGAATTTGAGAGATTGGCAGTTATATAATTTGCAGCCATGCTGCGATAGTTTTAAAGCTCTATAGATTAAAACATCTGAAACATTTTAAAAAAAATTTATAATATAACAAAGAATTTAACAAAAGAAATACTTACACAGGTTTAATTATTCAACATATGGCAAAGATCAAAAAAATCTTGCATGTGCCTTTGATTTTTCTATTCATTATTATCTTTTTTTCAGATACAGAGGCACAAAGAAGAAGAAGGACAGATTACTTCCTAAAACCACAGGTTGGTCTGTGGTTTGGTCCAATAACACCCATCTATACAACAAATGAGGATGTAGATACAAATCTTGGCGGTGGTCTATTCTTTCGCTATAATACACCATTACAAACTCTAAAGTTAGGCCTTGACACATCTTACCAGTATTTTGAATCTAATGGAGTCAACACTCTTACATTATGGCCGGTTTATGGTAATCTTGTGTATAGAATACCGCTTCCAACGCAATTTCCACTGACTATACAGCTAAAGGCAGGAGCTGGGACAAGCTATGTAAAGATCAGGCCTGACCGGATAGATCAGTGGGATCCACTATTGATGGCTGGTTTTGAGTTTTCATTCCCAGCAGGAAAGGTTGTGAACATTGGGCTTCGAATAGATTATCTAATGATATATGAACAACATATTGATGGCGCTAATAAAAACGGACATGTAATAGATACAGGAATAACTCTATTTTTTAATATATAATGAAAATGAAATATAAAAGAAGATATCCTATTATATTGATTTTTTTAGCTTGTTTTTTGATAACAGCCTGCAGTGATCAAGCATTATTTGATGAGCTGGCAGAAAACAGGGTGAAGATCATTGTAAAGGGAACATATGAATCCAATAATCCTCGTGAGTGGCTAGGATTGTTTCCAGATGACGACTCTGTTGATGACTATGAAGATCCTGAACAGGTTAACGATCCAACCCAATTTATGCTCGATATCGCTGAGTTAAAGATCAGTGATGGTGCATATAATCAATCATTTGCCAATATCAGAGAGACCTATGCCTTTCCTCTCTCTGATAGTGATTCCTTTTTCAATGGCACAGGTGTTATATATAATAATGATGATATGCGTCCTGACTTTGACTGGTTTTATATCAAGATGTATGTTAGAAAGATGATATTTGACAGTGCAGTTTCGTATTATTTAGTGGATGATGATAATGCTTTTAATGGTGAAGGCAATTGGACATTTAACGAAAA
>JAXHTB010000562.1:0-1967 GCA_034190185.1 Spirochaetota bacterium
GCGGTGTTAAAATCGATTTCAGCCCTTCTGTTTTTTATATTTATATTATTTATCAGTAAGTTGTCAGGTATTGCAGTTAGCAAGCCTTTTGTTTTATCTACATCATCTGGCCCATCAAGCAGCTCATTCAGAGATTGTCTTAGAGGTGTTTTTGATTTTATTCTCCTTGTAACAGGCACTAATGACATGGCGTCGTTCTCTTCATTATACTTAACAAAATATATATTTGCATCAATCTCAGATAATTGATTAGTTTCATTGTTTTTTTTATATGTTTCGTCTGCAAATTCATCTTTAATACGATCATGAATATCATTATCATCAACCGGATTATCTGTGTAAGAATCAAATTCATTTAGCTCTTTATGTGGTATATTTGAGACTTTTTTTTCTATTTTATTTGATTTATTTGAGGTTTTATCAAAATCGAAGCTGTTAATTATGATAAATATGATACAGAGCAATATCATAATAGCAAGAATGTAAAACGGTGTTTTATCCCTTTCCTGTTTTTTTGATGTTGCTTTGTTAGTTGTGGCAGACGTTTTTTTAGAGCTTGTCTTTGAACCCTTTGAGCTTGCTGTTGATGTTTTGTTTGTCTTTTTCTTTGGCGCAGGATTTTTGCCCTGTCCCCTTTCAGCCATTAGTCCTCCTTTTCCCATACGGATTTTTTATTCACCAAAATATTGAGATATGAATAGAAAACAGATTTGTAGATGAACCATTCAATTTTTTCTCACCAGATAATAACCTTTCATTATATCTTGAGAATTGGTCAGTTTCCCATTATATATAGCTGTTTTTATTTTCGGATGAGAAGCCTTCTAACCTTTGAAAAAAAGTCTTGCGCTCAATCAGTTCAATAGTTTTAATCATTTTCACAAAATATGAAAAACATGAATAACATAAATGCAAATACTGCACTGTACTGCATTTTTGGCAATCCAGTCAGGCATTCTCTCTCTCCTGTTATGCAGAATGCGGCATTCAAAGCAAGCATGATTGATGCTGTTTATCTGGCTTTTGAAGTGAAGAATATTGAAAATGCTCTGTTAGCAATGAAGTCTCTGAATATTAGAGGTGCAAGTGTTACAATACCCTTTAAAATCGATGTTATTGATCACCTTGATGAAGTTGACTCACTTGCTCTTGAGATCGGTTCAGTAAATACATTGCATAATGTAAATGGCAGGATAATTGGATATAATACTGATGGGTATGGAGCAGTTGATGCACTGATCAACAATAATATTCAGATAAAAGATTCAAACATTCTGATTATAGGAAATGGGGGCTCTGCAAGAGCCATTGCATTTACACTTATCATGCAGGGAGCAAATATTTTCATTGCAGGTAGAAATGCTGAAAGGATGAAGCCTCTGGTGCATGACCTCAGAAAAAAAAAGCCAGAGATCGAATACTGTCTCATTAAGGACATCACTTTGGACTTTATCAAGCAGATAGACATTATAATAAACACTACCTCAGTTGGAATGACTCCGAATATAGACAATACACCAATAGATACAGACCTTATTTACAGCAGGCATACAATATTTGACATTGTCTATTCACCAAATATGACAAAATTGCTGTTGGCTGGTAGTGATAAAAATTGCAAAATTGTTCGAGGTATTGAGATGCTTATCAATCAGGGAGCCAGACAGTTTGAAATATGGACTGGCAAAAAAGCGCAAATATCAGTAATGGAGGATGTTTTAAGAAAATATATTTGATATTTTCCAGGTGCCAGAACAGACTCTATGCTGCAAATTCAGCTGGAGAGAATGAGTGATCTGTAAAGAAAAATATGATGAAATCTATAGAGAAAAGACTTGAGCCTCTTATTGATAATGAAAAGACAGGGCATGTAAGTTTTGTGAATTACAGCCTTAAGGATATTAAATATCTGCTAAAGCATTTTGGCAATCCTCATAAGAGGACTAAAATGATTCATATTGCAGGTA
>JAXHTB010000563.1:0-1961 GCA_034190185.1 Spirochaetota bacterium
ATTTCCCAGTTATTCGAGTGCAAGGTATTTTGCCCGCCTTAATTAGAGCGTACACCTTTTTTTCGTGAATACCTAGATATTCAGCCACCTCTTTTGTATTTAACATCATTTTGGACATTGAGTATACTCCTAAATAATTGATATCAATTTATTATTAATATGATTGTCTTTAAATATAAGATAGTCAATAATAAAGTTATATCTATAGGAAAAATACTTTTTTTATCAGCAGAATATATTATGAAAAGATTTTTTTACTTCATAATTACAATCAATTATTTGAATAAGGAGCTAAACAAAATATTAAAATAGGATCAGAATAACCGTTGAAGAAGCCCTTTTTGAAACAAAGCTGTTAAATCCATGCTCCATGCTACAGCTATATGAATTATGACACCACCAAAAATTGACCGTGTTCTTAATGCTAATGTACCCAGGAATACACCTGCAAAAATTGCTCCTAAAGTTTCTGGGAAGGGCTTCTGAAAGTGGATCATGGTATAGGGGACAGACATAAAGAAAATAGCATAAGCGCCAATATATCTGGCAAATGTATAAAGAATAAATCCCCGAAAAAAGAATTCTAGAGAAAAGAACTGAAGAGCATAAGCTGATTCCCATATAATTAATTGATTCCATGATTGTGCAGCATATTTATAGAAAGGATATGTCCTGATAAAGCCTGGATTTTGCGAAGCAGCATATACAAACGGAAATACTGCAAAAAACATTACAAGATACAGGAAAAGAATTTTAGGAGATCTGTCAATTCTTAGTCCGTAATCACTAAGATTTTCTTTATACAGATATTTTATAATAACAGCAGGTATAACAAAATAACAGATAATCCTGAACAATGCCCAATAAAGATGAGAATAAATTCTTGGATAAGGGAATGAGTGAAAAGTATTTCCGAAAAGCAGATAAAATGCAGGTCCCTTGCCAAAATATTTTAGAGATATTAAAACAAATGTAAACAAAAGGAAAGCAATTATTATCCTCCTATCTATCCTATTTTGCATGTTTAAGTTAATGTAATCCTCATTTATTTTTTCCCATTGTTTAAAGGTTAAAGAATTAAAAAATTTAATCATATTATTCATGTCCTGATCTATAAAAAATTGCTTGAATTTCTTAATTATGGATTTAGCTTCATATTGAGTCTTGATCTTCCCCTCCTGTATATCGCCTTTTAATAGCGATTTTATGAGAATATACAATTGCTTTCTTTTTCATAATAATAGTCTTTAATATATTGGTGGATATCAATTATGGCAGTCAATAAAAATTATTACAATTCATTAAAAGAATATATAAAGTTTCCAGATTTCATTAAATCAAATTTGGGAATTAGATTTTTGGGAATAATATTTTTAACATTTATACTTCTTGTAACAACTATAAGTAATATTAAGATCACTCCTGTTAGCCTCTCTGTAGAGGTTGTTTCTCCCCAATATGATGACATATTCCAGGTCTTTTATGATATTGGCAAAGGTTACAATGAAACTGATTCTATAAAAGCTAAAGTAACAAGAAATAATCGGCTTACAAAGATTGTATTTAATTTGCCAGATAAGGATACAAATAAATTAAGAATAGATACTGGAACCCAGAAGGGACATATTGTAATAAAGGCAATTAGATTGAAGCAATATTTTAGGATCTTTAATATTACAACTAGTTATATTAAAAGATGGCCTGCAAAAGAAATTATTGAAGATTTTAAGCCAATAAATCATATTGTAAATTTCTATGAAAAAAATGGCATGCTGCATATAACAGCAACAGGTGAAAATCCTTATATTCAAATTGATAACATCTCTCCTATCAAGGATCTATCACTAATATTGAGAATAGTAATATCGTTCCTTGCTATTTTATTTGTTATTGTAGTATTTTATGTAAGTAAATTTATATACGACAAGTTTATTTTAATTAAAAACAGGATTTTATGTTTA
>JAXHTB010000564.1:0-1957 GCA_034190185.1 Spirochaetota bacterium
TCCATATAGCCTCTATTAGATGGAACTAATAAAATGCCTGGGAGTATATGATTTAAAATCCAATATCAATAAAAAGATCAAATATAACAGATTGGAAGACAGTTTCATGCTCCGGCCGTTGTTTTCCTCTTAAATATTATATTAAAAACATGATAAATTTAGATAGTAGATAAGTAATATTTATTAAAAATGAAATTAAAAATTGAACTCTTCAGTGATAAACCTGTTGTATTTCCAAGGGGTTACAATGAATACTTACAGGCAATGATCTATAATAACATTGATAAAGAGCAGGCACAATGGCTTCATGATAAAGGCTATGCATACGAGAAGAGAAGCTTTAAACTTTTTGTTTTTTCTGATATTATTGAGTATGGTCAATATAACAACACAGAAAAGACCATTACATTCCCGTCAAGTATAAGCTTTTTTGTATCATCTCCAGTTGACTGGATTTTGGAGCAGATCGCAAAAAATATTATAAGTTCTGAACAAGTTATGCTGGGTATAAACAGGCTTTCCATCTCTTCAATTGCTGTGATCAAGCAGCCTGATATAACTGCCCCTTCAATGAAGATCAAGGCTCTTAGTCCTATTGAGGTACACACAACTTTTGAATTACATAACGGAAAAAAAAAGACTCACTATTATACTCCTTATGAGGAAGAATTTTCTGAATTGGTTAATTCAAATCTGAAAAAAAAATGGAAGGCTTTTTATAATGATGAGTGTTTAGAAAATTTGAAAATTGTTCCACTTTTCTCTGGTAATAAAAACGAAAGGATCAGGTACTTTGGCACAGGTCCAAATAAAACTCTAATAAAAGGATGGACTGGTTACTACAGGCTGGAAGGCAGTATTGGTCTTCAGGAACTTGCTCTTGATGCAGGTCTGGGATCAAGGAATTCACAGGGATTTGGCATGGTTGAGCTCGTAAGTGAGCAAGCACAAAACTCATCCAACAAAAATTAGGCCATCGCAATATTACTCAATTTGAAAAAGTATTTGCATTTTATATGCGAAAATATTTATTTCAAATAACGTTATACATAAATCCTCATTCTCAACATTTTAAGGATTTATTTGCATAAAATCATAATAATTATTATTCACCCATGTTCTCATTGCCCTCATTAAAAAACATTTCTTTTGATTAAAAAAATACACTAAGATCAATAGTATAAATAAAGTAAACAATAAATACATGGTCCTTATATGGAAATACATGAAAGATTGGGAATTAAGAAGAAACTTCTTGAAGATATTATAATAACAATAATAGAATATAAAAATATCGACAGAATTGTTGTATTCGGATCAAGAGCGAGTAATGATTACACTTATAATTCTGATATTGATCTAGCTGTCTTCTCGGACCAGATTATATCAACGGATATCAATATTATTAAAGATAAACTGGAAGACCTGCCTACAGCCCTGAAGTTTGATGTTGTAGGATACAGTATCCTAAAAAAAGAATCACTTAAAACTCACATAAATAATTCAGGAATTACTATTTATGAACAAAAAAAAGATAGTCAGCATATTCAATGACTACAAAAACGCGTTAAACAGACTTTCTGCGGGTCTGACCTATGATATTAAAAATGATAGCATTATACACGGAATTATACAGAGGTTTTAATTTACTTTTGAATTGAGCTGAAAGCTGATAAAGGCTTTTTTAGAATTCGAAGGATTGGAATGTAAAAGTCCGAGGAGCGCTATTAAAGAAGGCTTCAGTCTGGGACTTATTGAAAACGGTGACAACTGGATTGATATGATGCAAGACAGAAACAGGACATCTCATATCTATGACGAGAATGAAGCAAGAGAAATTTTTGAAAAGATAAAGGATCATCATAAAGAACAGTTCGAAAAGCTGTTAACTGTGATGAAAGATATGATAAAAGAGATTGATATTTAATTTTATGGTGAGAAGCCTTTAAAAGATAAG
>JAXHTB010000565.1:0-1955 GCA_034190185.1 Spirochaetota bacterium
AATATTTTTCCATAGAAGGTAGCGCTGTGAAGTTCTTAGCAAATTTATAGCATGACATGATATATAGTAAATTGTAATCTTATTATCGGTTACAGGCAAGCCTGGCTGCCGGATCAAATAGGGGGAGCATAGAGAATTGTTCAGGTTAAATAAAAATATCAGAAGTCTTTAAAATCGTGGCTATATCGATAATTGAGTCACCTTTTTTTCCAAAAATTTAAGAAATTAAATTAGTATAGTTAAACACTAAGGTGAACATGACATATAGCGCGCTCTATCATTCCTGCATCCGTAATAATGACAGCGCCTGATTGCAGAATTATCCCTCAGCTATTATGAACACTCAGATCATATCCTGTTTATTGTCATCTCTATCATCTTTTCTCTTTTTATTCTATTTTTAATAATCCCGTCAAGATGATCTGATAATTGAATATTCTGAATTTCTTTCCAGTATTCTACAATTTGTTCTGGAATATCCAGCAAAAAAAGGCCAGGACGGATCAGCAGGGCATCAATTTCTGCGTCTTCGTCCATGCTTCCTAAACGCTCTGTGCTGTCCACTACAAAGGGCGATTCGTAGAATTCGCCTGTAGCCAGAAAAACCCTCAAAAAGATATGTCTTAATGCATGGCCAACACAATTCCCAAGGGCATGAGGATTTATGCAGCACACAACAGAAGGCGGTTTTTGATTTGGAGAATTCCAATGTCCGGTTGACCCAAAGTAAGCGCCTTTCTTTATGTAGTTAAACATTTCAAGTTGAACAGGATTTGTAAGAAGGGGCAGGGAAAAATCTTTAATTATGCGTATGCCGATTCTGTCAATACGCATTAAAAACTCAAGTATCTTTTCTCTATACAGGAAATGACTTACAAGGTACTCGCGTTCATGCGGAATCATATCTTTTAATCTGCATATAGAATTAAAAATATTCTGAGAGATTTCAGGAATGGGCCAAATCTGAAAAAGATGCAGCAAATGACTCTCATCTAAATTCTGCCTTGTTTCATCAAGCAATATATGATTCCTTTTTTTTCCAAGAACAGGGGTTTTGCTATCCTGATCGTAGCTTTGTGAAATTAGGGTTTCTGATTCTATTATCTGATGAGTGTCAGCTATAATTTTATCAGATATATTAGCGCTTAAGGATTCATTCGAGGTGCAAATTCTTCTATAATCCTGCATTATAAGATATATTTTGCTGAATAATTCTTTTCTCAATTCGTAATCTTTTGATATATACAAAGCTTTATTTATTGTATTATATATTATTCTAATTACCTCTTCATTTTCTACTACTAAAACAATACTTTTCCCAATATTCTCAAATTCATGGTCATTGCCGTCAATAAAGGACTCAATTAATTTATTTATTAATATATATGTCTCATATTCTAATGTAGGTATTTCTCCATTCTCTTTTAATTCTGATAATGTTTTATTAAACCAAATTTTTGCGACATATACCTTCTGTTTCTGCTTATCAAAAAGTATCTCCTGAATCTTTCTAAAAACCTTCTGATATGCGCTAAGATGTGAAAAAATAAATTCTTTTTGATCATGGTTAAAACTTCTTACTTCGGATATATATATAAAAATGCTTTCAATGCGATAATTCTTCAGCAATACTCTGCTTGCTCTTCCCCTCTCCTCTAACGCAAAGACTTCCTCGTCCAGAATAATCAATAATAACGAATCTATGATCAGCAATAACTCAGCTCTTCGTCCGTAAAAATACCACAGTATATTTCGTAAATTCTGAGGATGTGAAGATCTCTTTTTATTCAAAACAATCTGATGTAAGGTTTTAGCAAGTATAATATCCAATAATTTATAAATATCGTCTTTTACACTCTCATGCAATTGACTATTCTTTATAAAATTGTCAATATTTACCAGCTTAACTCCAATATCTATATTCTTCTGAGAAAGCATTTCGGAAAAGATTGCTT
>JAXHTB010000566.1:0-1955 GCA_034190185.1 Spirochaetota bacterium
AGAGGTGTAATAAAAGAGAGTATGATGATTATAGGGATATGGAGATGATAATAAGTGTTTTAAAATTTCCTCAATCATTTCCATCTCTTTATCTCCTTATTTTATACTTTTATAAATTCAAAGTATTCAAGCAGTTAAGAGATAGCTGAGCAGTCAGTTCTTATTAAAAATTTGTAAATATTGGGTTATTTTTTTGCAAAGAAAAATATTCATATATCAGATTATGTCAGTTTGTGTAGATGTTTAATAAAAAATAAATAAAAAAAAATGAGTTTTTAGGTTGACTTTACTTAATAATAATATTAATAATTTATATGATAGTTTTTATAGTAGTGGCTCATTAAATCTAATCTTAGTATAAGATTAGATTTATTATTTTTTGTATTCTTTATTCTTATAGGAGGATTTTTATGAGAAGAATCTTCAGTTTAGTAATTGTTGTGATGGTAGCTACTGTTTTTATAGCATGTGGTCCAAGAGGTCAGGGTGGAATGGTTAAGGGTGATTCATTCCTTAGTGAGGGATGGGTAACACCTGACATTTTTAGGGTTACAGCAACAGGAGTTCCTAAAGAAGGACTTACAAACAAAATTCAGCGAAGAGGAACTGCTAAAGAAGCAGCCTTAATTATGGGACAAAAAAGAGTCATAGAAAAATTCATAGGAGCAAGGCTGGAGGGCGCTGCCGGAGCTGCTGATTATGCATCAACAGGCATTGCTATTGCTAAGGAGTTTGGGGGAACTGTAAAAGGTGGGACAATTGTAAAGGAAACATATGATGAAGAAGATAATTGTGAGATAGTTTATCAGATTGAGAAGAAAGGTTTAAAGGCTTCCGTCCAAGGCGGAGCGACTCAATAGATCATCAAATATAATTATTTAATATATTATCTATACATTATTATAAGGAGGAGATATAAAATGAGAAGAATTTTTTGTTTATTTATTGCATTGATGATTACTATAACTTTTATTGCATGTGGTCCAAGAGGTCAGGGTGGAATGGTTAAGGGTGATTCATTCCTTAGTGAAGGATGGGTAACACCTGACATTTTTAGGGTTACAGCAACAGGAGTTCCTAAAGAGGGGCTGACGAACAAAATTCAGAGAAGGGGAACCGCTAAAGAAGCAGCGCTGATTATGGGACAGAAGAGAGTATTAGAGAAATTTGTTGGAGCAAGACTTGAAGGCGCTGCCGGAGCTGCTGATTATGCATCAACAGGCATTGCTATTGCTAAGGAGTTTGGCGGCACAGTGAAAGGTGGGACAATTGTGAAGGAAACATATGATGAAGAAGACAATTGTGAAATTGTATATCAAATTGAGAAAAAGGGTTTAAGATCTACCGTTGAAGGTGGGGCTACAGCTAATCAATAGATAAGTAAAAGCTTAGTGTAATCATAATATTTACAAAGCCGTGAGGATGTTAACTCACGGCTTTTTTTATAATAAATTGTACTCATATATTAATCAGGATCGTTATATCCACAACCCTCATAAGGGCTTAATGGTTCATCACGTTCAAGATATTTGACATCTTCATAGTATGGAAAATCTCTGCACATTGCCGGTCTTATCTCGTAGATCGAGCATGCTGGAACTCCATTTTCATCATGTGTGAAATGCTTGCATTTATAGTGATACGGAAGGTCCTCTTCATGATTTTCGAATAAAAAGGATAACATAGGATAAATAAGATATATCTCTGAAAAGGCAGGGTCCACTGATTTAGACTTTCGCCAAAATTCATAAGCTTTTCTAAGGACATCAGGAGGTTCTGCAAGTCTAACATCCTGACAGCAATATCCCTTTCGTTTACATATACCCATAAATATTGCCTTTTTAACAAAAAAATTTTCGGTTTGTTGAGCACTTGTCATTATATAACAGTATATATAACCGGAAAATCAAGCATTATTCCATAATTTATTTATAATGTTGTTGCAATTATAATTT
>JAXHTB010000567.1:0-1947 GCA_034190185.1 Spirochaetota bacterium
CGATAAGTTTATCAAAAGCAATAGTGACAAACGACTCTGCTCCTCTTCATATTGCATCTGCAATGAATATTCCGACTATTGCCATATTCGGGGCAACTACACCCAGCCTGGGTTTCGCCCCCCTTGCAGATAATTCAATTATTATAGAAAAAAAAGATATTGGATGCAGGCCCTGTGGGAGACACGGTAGTATGAAATGCAGGAAGAAGAGTTTTGAATGTATGTATAAGATATATCCGGAGATGGTTTTCAATGAGATTATCAAAGTTCTATGATATAGATTTTTCTTTTAGCAATTTGGGATATGATCTTAAAATTTTTCTTATTTCATTTTTGTGTGGAGCTTCAGTATTTACAGCAGAATATTTTTTTTGCCTTTTATTTAACTCCACTTTTGCAGTAATGGGTGTTCAGGCAGATGAGATTCGAGATGTTGTCCTAGCAAATTTCAAATCAACTATAATTCTAAGCCAGCTTAAAATTATCTTAGTATATATAGTAATCGGAGGTTTAGTAGGATTATGCTTTGGTTATATTCTGAATCTATATTCTATAATTTTTAAAAAAAGCTTTAGGATGTTATCAGTAATTCTGTCAGTTCTATTTCTATGCTTTATTGCTTCTCTACTATTTCTTATAATCGATATCTTTTATCATCCAGCCTTATATAATGAAGTTTTTTATGCCAATGTTGGAGTATTAAGAGATATTCAACTTTATATAACTGATAGAATATCAAAATTTGTAATATCCTTTATTAGATATATTACTATTCTTATTTTTTCCCCGCTTTTGATAGCTGCGATTTTTTCTATCATAAAACGTATCTATAAAGTATTCGCCTTGCTGCCTCTCTATGGCAGGATAATTAGCGCTGTCATTGTTCTTGCCTTGACATTTCTACTCGCATTTTCAGATACTGGTAAGAATCAGGGACCGAATATTATTATTCTTTCCTCGGACTCTCTTCGGTACGACAGAATCTCCGCTTATGGCTATAAAAGAGATATCACTCCAAATATTGACAGGCTCGTGAGTGAGGGATTTTCATTCAATAACCTTCACGCTCAACTGCCTAGAACATTTCCTTCATGGTATTGTCTGCTTACGGGAAAATATCCCAAAGGTCATGGAATTAGGCATATGTTTCCAACTAGAGAAGAGCTTAAGGCATGCAAAACCGATCTTGTCGAAATATTAAGAAATAAGGGCTATACTACATCAGTAGTAGCTGATTATGCAGGAGATATTTTTTCAAGGATGGATGACTATGAAAGGGTAAATACTCCATATTTCAACTTCGATTCCATGATAAAGCAGAGATCTCTTGAGCTTCAATTTATGCTTCTTCCATATATACAAAATAGGCTAGGCAGGTACATATTCCCTGAACTAAGATGTTTTGCTCAGAACTCCGATCCTGAGTATCTGAAAAACGATGTTATTCAGGAACTCGAGTATCTCTCAAAGAAGAAAAGATTCTTCCTTACAGTATTTTTTTCCGTAACCCATTTCCCTTATGCCTCTCCTTATCCTTACTATAAAATGTATACCGAAAACGAATATAAAGGGGAATATAAATATCTCAAAATAAATGATCCAAGAAGCGCAAAAGTGATAACGAAGGAGGACAGGCGTTATATAAATGCTCTTTTTGACGGTGCGTGTAAATCTCTTGATGATGCAGTTGGGCAGATAATCGATGATCTTAAGAATAAGGGTCTATACGACAACAGCATCATAATAATTAAATCCGATCACGGAGAGAATCTATATGATTACGGTCTTGACATTGGACATGGAGAGCACTTTAGGGGAGAATTTGCCACACATATACCCTTAATCATAAAGTTTCATAAGAATTATGCTGCCAATGTAAAGACAAAGAATTATGACGGAATAGTGGAACAGGTTGATTTTCTCCCAACCATGTTGGATATTCTTGGC